>DASXLB010000041.1 GCA_036496585.1 Vicinamibacterales bacterium | reverse complement strand
TACGCGAGCTACTACATCAAGGTCCTCGACGAGCATCTGCCGACCGCCGTCGATCTGCTCTCCGACATCGTCATGCATCCGCGGTTCGAGCAGGACGATCTCGACCGCGAGCAGAAGGTGATCCTCGAAGAGATCAAGATGGTCGAGGACACGCCCGACGACCTCGTGCACGAGCTGTTCACGCAGCATTTCTGGGAAGGACATGCGCTCGGCCGGCCGATCCTCGGATCCAAGGAAACGGTCGAAGCGTTTACGCGTGAGACGCTGCTTGAATACTTTCGCGGCACCTACGTCGCGCGGAACATGATCATTTCCGCCGCCGGCAATCTCGAACATTCACGCGTCCGCGAGCTCGTCGAAGCCGCTTTCGGCGGCCTGACGTCGAACGGTACGCCGCTCTCGGCCGAACCCCCGCGCGTCGTTCCGCAGGTCATCACCCGATCCAAGGACCTCGAACAGAGCCATCTCTGTCTTGGCACGAACAGCTATCCGCAGAACCATGATGATCGGTACGTCAGCTACATCATGAACACGGTGCTGGGGGGATCGATGAGCTCGCGGCTTTTTCAGAACGTCCGGGAAAAGCGCGGGCTCGCGTACGCCGTCTTCAGCGGCCTGAGCGCGTATCGCGACGCCGGGAACATCACCATTTATGCGGGTTGCTCGAACCAGGCGGTCGGTGAAGTGATCGACCTCTGCGTCGAAGAGTTACGCGGCATGAAGCGGGGCCCAGTACCAGACGCCGAGCTCCGCCGGGCAAAGGATCATCTCAAGGGCAGCCTGATGCTGAGCCTCGAGAATACCGCGAGCCGCATGTCGCACCTGGCGCGCCAGGAGATCTACTTCGAGCGTCATTTCGATCTCGACGAGACGCTGGCCGGCGTCGAGCGCGTCAGCGCCGAGGACGTGCAGCGCGTCGCGGCCGATCTCTTCGCCGACGGATCGCTCGCGGCGACGGTGGTCGGGCCGTCCCAGCACACGTTCACCCGGGCGCAACTGGAGCTCGGGTAGATGCTTCGAGCGTCAACCGGGACACCATCCCTCGACGAGGGAACACGGCGATGATTGCGCGCTACACCAATCCGGAGATGGGGGCGATCTGGAGCGACCGCCGCCGCTACGAGACGTGGCTGGAGGTCGAGCTCGCCGCCGCCGACGCCACCGCTGAGGCCGGCCTGATTCCGGCGGAGGCGGCCGCGGCGCTGCGCGCCGGCGCTGCCCGGGCCACCATCGACATCGCGCGGATCGACGAGATCGAGCGGGTCACCCAGCACGACGTGATCGCGTTCACGACCGCGATGGCCGAGCAGATCGGCCCGGCGGCGCGCTGGCTGCATTTCGGGCTGACCTCGTCGGACGTGCTCGACACGGCGCAGGCCATCCAGATGCGCGAGGCGTGCACCCTCCTGATCAAGAACCTCGGCGGGTTGATGACGGCGGTGCGGGCGCGGGCTGAGGAGCACCGGCGCACCCCGATGATCGGTCGGACCCACGGCGTGCATGCTGAGCCGATGACCTTCGGGCTGAAGCTCGCGCTGTGGTACGACGCGCTGCAGCGCGACCTCGACCGGTTGCTGCGCGCGCGCGAGACAGTGTCGGTCGGCAAGATGTCCGGCGCGGTCGGCACCTTCGCCCACCTCGATCCCGCCATCGAGGCGCGCGCCTGTGCGCGCCTCGGGTTGCAGGCGGCGCCGGTCTCGTCGCAGGTCATCCAGCGCGACCGCCACGCCGAGCTCCTGTCGGCGATGGCGATCCTCGGCGCCACGCTGGAGACCTGCGCGCTCGAGATCCGCGGACTGCAGAAGACCGAGATCGGGGAAGTCGAGGAGCCGTTCGGGAAGGGGCAGAAGGGCTCGTCGGCGATGCCGCACAAGCGCAACCCGATCGGCTGCGAGCAGATCGTCGGGTTGGCGCGGCTGCTGCGCGCCAACGCGATGGCGGCGATGGAGAACATCGCGCTCTGGCACGAGCGGGACATCTCGCATTCCTCGGTGGAGCGGGTGATCCTGCCCGACAGCTTCATCGCGCTCGATCACATGCTGCGCCGCTTCACCCGGATCGTCGGCGGCATGGTGGTCTATCCCGAGCGCATGCTCGAGAACCTGCAGCGGTCGCGCGGCGTGGTGTTCTCCGGCACCCTGCTGCTCGAGCTGGCGCGCCGCGGCCTGTCGCGCGAACAGGCCTACGAGTGGGTGCAGCGCAACGCCATGCGCGCCTTCCACGAGCAGCGCGACTTCAAGTCGCTGCTGCTGGCCGACGCCGACGTCACCAGGACGCTGACCCCGGCCGACATCGACAAGGCGTTCGACCTCCACGATCAGTTGCGAAACGTCGACGCGATCATCGATCGCGTCTTTGCCGGAGCCGCAGTCACGACATGAAAGCGCGCGTCTACGTCACGCTGAAGCCGTCGGTCTTCGATCCGCAGGGGCAGACGATCGCCGACGCGCTGCACTCGCTCGGTTATACGACCGTCGGCGACGTCCGCCAGGGAAAGTTCTTCGAGCTCGACCTGAACGCCGCGTCCGCCGACCAGGCGAAGTCCCTCGCGGCCGAAGTCGCCGACAAGCTGCTCGCCAACCCGGTCATCGAGAGCTATCGTGTCGAAATCCTCTAGCCCGACGCCGCAAGCCGGGAGCTGGCCGCGGTGAGCCTCACCTTCGCCATCGTCGTGTTCCCGGGATCCAACTGCGATCACGACAGCTACCACGCCGCCAAGGACGTCCTCGGCCAGGATGCGGTGTGCATCTGGCACAAGGAGACGAGCCTCGCGGGAGCCGACGTCGTGATCCTGCCGGGCGGTTTCGCGCACGGCGACTACCTGCGCACCGGCGCGATCGCGCGGTTTTCGCCGATCATGCCGGCGGTCGTCGATTTCGCCGGGCGCGGCGGACCGGTGCTCGGCATCTGCAACGGCTTTCAGGTCCTGCTCGAGTCGGGGCTGCTGCCCGGCGCGATGCTGCGCAACCGCGACCTGCGCTTCCACTGCGAGCAGGTCGGCATCCGCGTCGAGCGCACCGACACGCCGTTCACCGCGCGGGCCCGCGAGCGGCAGGTGCTGCGCATGCCGGTGGCGCACGGCGAGGGCAACTACTTCGCGCCGCCCGAGCTGCTGCGTCAGCTCGAGGACAGCGGCCGCGTCGTCTTCCGCTATTGCGACGAGCGCGGCGAGGCCGTCGACGCCGCCAACATCAACGGCTCGGCGCACAACATCGCCGGCATCTGCAACGAGGGGCGCAACGTGGTCGGCCTGATGCCGCATCCGGAGCGCGCCTGCGAGGCGTCGCTCGGCAGCGCGGACGGGCTGCTGCTGTTCGAGTCGGTCGTCAGCGCGCTCGTGCAGGAAGGCGCGGTGCCGACCCGATGAACGCGAACGAGCGACAGCGAGAAGGCCACGCGAACGGAGCGGGGCCAGTGGCCGCCGCGAGCGAGCGCGCCGGGGGGACTGGCGGGGCGAAGCCCCCCAGTGAGCTCTTGGAGCGGCACGGTCTCAAGGCGGACGAATACGACCGCATCGTCAAGGCGCTCGATCGCGAGCCGACCCTCACCGAACTCGGCATCTTCTCGGTGATGTGGTCCGAGCACTGCAGCTACAAGAGTTCGCGCCTGCACCTGAAGAAGCTGCCGACCGAGGGCCCGCGGGTGCTGCAGGGTCCCGGTGAGAACGCCGGCGCCGTGGACATCGGCGACGGGCTGGCGGCCGTCTTCAAGATCGAATCGCACAATCATCCGTCGTTCATCGAGCCCTACCAGGGGGCGGCGACCGGCGTCGGCGGCATCATCCGCGACATCTTCACGATGGGCGCGCGGCCCATTGCGCTGCTCAACGCGCTCCGCTTCGGGCCGCTCGACGGCCCGAACGGCGCGCGCACCCGCCGCATCGTCGACGGCGTCGTCCGCGGCATCGGCGGCTATGGCAACAGCATCGGCATTCCGACGGTCGGCGGCGAGGTCGCCTTCGAGCCCTGCTACGACGGCAACCCGCTGGTCAACGTCTTCTGCCTGGGCATCGTCGAGGCCGACGCGCTGGTCAAGGGGAAGGCCTCCGGATCGGGAAACCCGGTTTACTACGTCGGCGCCAAGACGGGCCGCGACGGCATCCACGGCGCGACGATGGCCTCGGCCGAGTTCGACGACAAGTCTGCCGAGAAGCGTCCGGCGGTGCAGGTCGGCGATCCGTTCATGGAGAAGCTGCTGCTCGAGGCGTGTCTCGAGCTGATGGCCACCGACGCGCTGATTGGCGTGCAGGACATGGGCGCGGCCGGACTGACCTGTTCCACGTGCGAGATGGGATCGCGCGGCGGCGCCGGCATCGAGATCGACGTGATGCACGTGCCGCAGCGCGAAACCGGGATGACCCCCTACGAAATCATGCTCTCCGAATCCCAGGAGCGCATGCTGCTCGTCGTCAAGCAGGGGCGCGAGGCGGAGGTCGAGCGGATTTTCGAGAAGTGGGACCTGCACGCCGCGCACATCGGCGAAGTCACGACCGACGGCGTGATGCGCGTGAAGGCGCACGGCCAGGTGGTCGCCGAGATTCCCAACACCGCGCTGGTCGACGAGGCGCCGCTCTACGATCGGCCGCGCGCCCGGCCGGCCTACCTCGACGAGGCGCGGGCGTTCGACCTGCGGACGCTGCCGGCAGTGCCGGCCGGCGACGCGCTGCTGCGGCTGCTCGCCGCGCCGTCGATCGCCAGCAAGCGCTGGGTCTACCGGCAGTACGACACCATGGTGCGCACCAACACCATCGCGGCGGCCGGCATGAGCGCGGGCGTCGTCCGGATCAAGGGCACGCGCCGCGCCCTCGCGATCTCGACCGACGGCAACGGCCGCTACGGCTATCTCGATCCGCGCCTCGGCGCGATGCTCGCGGTGGCCGAAGCGGCGCGCAACGTCGCGTGCGCCGGCGGCGTGCCGATCGGCGCGACCAACTGCCTCAACTTCGGCAATCCCGAGCGCCCCGAGATCATGTGGCAGCTCGTGGAGGCCATCGAGGGGATCGCGGACGCGTGCCGCGGGCTCGACATCCCGATCACCGGCGGCAACGTCAGCCTCTACAACGAAACCGACGGGCAGGCCATCTATCCGACGCCGGTCATTGGCGTCGTCGGGCTGATCGACGATGCGTCGCGCGTCACGTCGCGGGTCTTCAAGGGGGCGGGCGACGCCGTGATTCTGCTCGGCGAGGATCGCGGCGAGCTCGGCGGCAGCGAATACCTGAAGACCATCCATGGCCTCGTGCGCGGCAGCACGCCGCAGCTCGACCTGGGGCGCGAGGCGGCGCTCATCCGATTGGTCACGTCCGCGATCGGCGACGGCCTCGTCCGCTCGGCGCACGACGTGTCGGACGGGGGAATTGCCGTTACACTGGCCGAGTGCTGCTTCGACACCGGCGGCCTCGGCGTCACGGTCGACGTTCCTTCGTGTCCTTCGCTTCCTTCGCTTTTTGCCTTCTTCAGCGAAAGCGCCTCGCGAATCGTTCTGTCGGTTGAGGCGTCGAAAGAACAGGACGTCCTGGCGCGCGCCGCCGCCGCGGGCGTGCCGGCACGGCGGATCGGCACAACCGGCGGCGATCGCCTGAGAGTCACGGTGGACGGCGCGGCGGCGATCGACGTCGCCGTGTCGGAGGCCGAACACCTCTGGTCGACGGCCATCGAGCAGTACTTCAAACGTACTGCCGCATGAATGCGGCGTGGGGAATCGGGGCCGGAGCCCCCGTGTGACGATGGATAAATTCAAAGACGAGTGCGGCGTCTTTGGCATCTTCGGGCACCCCGAGGCCGCCAACCTGACCTATCTCGGCCTCTATTCGCTCCAGCATCGCGGCCAGGAGAGCGCTGGTATCGCGTCGGCCGACGGCACCAAGATGCGCATCTCGCGCGCGATGGGCCACGTCGCCGAGGCGTTCGACGAGCGCGCGCTGGAGTCGCTGCCCGGCCACATCGCGATCGGCCATACGCGCTATTCGACGGCCGGCGACAGCCGGCTGCTCAACGCGCAGCCGATCCTGATCGATTGCGCGCACGGTCAGATCGCCATCGCCCACAACGGCAACCTCGTCAACGCGCGCGAACTGCGCGACCGGCTGGTCAAAGAGGGATCGATCTTCCAGACCAGCAGCGACACCGAGGTGGTGCTGCACCTCTACGCGCGATCGCGCGAGCACACCATCGAGGACGCGCTCGTCGAGTCGATCGCGCAGGTCACCGGCGCCTACTCGTTCGTGCTGATGACCAGGGACCGGCTGATCGCGGCGCGCGATCCGCACGGCTTCCGCCCGCTCGCGCTCGGCCGGCTCGGCGACGCCTACATCGTCTGCTCGGAGACCTGCGCGCTCGATCTCATCGGGGCGACCTACGTCCGCGACGTCGAGCCAGGCGAGCTGATCATCATCAGCGACGGCGGCATCCGCTCGCTGCACCCGTTTCCGCCGGCCCCGCTGTCCCACTGCGTGTTCGAGCACGTCTACTTCGCGCGCCCCGACAGCTACGTGTTCGGCAAGAGCGTCAACCAGGTGCGCACGGCCCTCGGCCGCATCCTCGCCGAGGAATCGGGAGTGCCGGCCGACGTCATCGTCCCGATTCCCGACTCCGGCGTCTGCCCGGCCACCGGCTTCGCCGAGTACTCGGGCGTGCCGATGCAGATGGGGCTCATCCGCAACCACTATGTCGGCCGGACCTTCATCCAGCCGCAGCAGGCGATCCGCCACTTCAGCGTGCGCATCAAACTCAATCCGGTGAAGAGCATCCTCGACGGGCGCCGCGTCGTGCTCATCGACGACTCGATCGTCCGCGGCACGACCAGCCGCAAGATCGTCAAGATGGTCCGCGCCGCCGGCGCGCGCGAGGTGCACATGCGGATCGCCTGTCCGCCGACCATCTCGCCGTGCTTCTACGGCGTCGACACGCCCAGCCGTGCCGAGCTGATTGCCGCCACCCAGTCGCTGGAGCAGATCCGCGATTTCATCGAGGCCGACACCCTCAGCTACCTGAGCCTCGACGGGCTGTTGCGCGCCGTGCGCCCCGACAGCCAGTCGTACTGCACCTCGTGTTACACGGGCCAGTATCCGGTGGCGCTGCCGCGTGACGAGCAAGCCTATCTGCAGCTGGCGCTGAAGGTCGTCGAGTGAGAGCGGCCGCGGCGCTGCTCGCGTCCCTCGTCGGGCTGACGGCGGGCGCCCACTCCCAGGTTCCAACCGCCAGCTCCGCACAGAAGCCCATCCCCAAACCTTCGGCCGCCGCAACCCATCCGCCAGCCTCCGACCTCCACGCCGCGATCGACAATCTCGGCAAGTTCGACGATACGACGCGGACGGCGGCGGCGCGGGCAGTGCGCCGCGCGGAGCCGGCGCAGGCGGTGCCGATGCTGCTCGACGCCGCGTCCAACCACGCCGACGGCTACGTCCGCTTCAAGGCGCTGGTGCTCGTCTCCGGCTTCAACGACCCGCGCGCGCGCGACGTGATGGCGGCGGCGCTCGACGAGCCGAACGATCGGCTGCGCACCGTCGCCTACGCGTACTTCGAGCACAACAAGGAGCGCGGGATGTCGGCGCGGCTCCTCAAGAAGCTCGAAACGGAGAACGGCGAGTTCGTCAGGCCGGCGCTGACCCGTGCGCTGGCCGCCTATGGCGACGAATCCGCCGTCCAGACCGCGCTCAACGCGCTGGTGCTGCGCGGCGAGGACGTCTATCGCAGCGCCGTCATCGAGGCGCTGGGCGATTACCATGCCGCCTACGCCCTGACCTCGATCATCCAGGTCTCGAAGCAGGATGGACCGCTGCAGGAGGACGCCATCCTGGCGATGGGCAAGATCGGCGACAAGCGCGCGCTCGAGACGCTCCAGGATCTCCAGAAATCGGCCCCGCGTGTCCGGCAGCCGGCGGTCGCCTCCGCCATCTGCCTGCTCGGACTCAATTGCGACCTGCACGAGAAGTTCGTTGTCGACACGATGACCTTCGCCGGGCGGCAGCTCGGCTTCCAGGACCTGCTGCGCGCCAGCTCGCGCGCGCTCGCCGCGCTGGCCGGGTCGGGACGCTCCGAGGCAGCCGCGGCGCTTCTCGACGCCGGGATTCCGGCGCGCGATCCGGCGCGCTCGCCGATCGCGCTGGCCTTCGGCACGGTCGCGCTGCGCAACACGACGCTCGTCCTCAAGCTGTTCGCCTCGCGCCGCGACGTGCGCGAGGGCGGGCTGCTGCTCCGCGACGCGTTCGACATGCTCGAGGAGGACTACGAGGAAGAGCGGTTCTTTGCCGCTGTCCGGCGCGCCTACTGGCAGGCGCCGGAGGGATCGCCGGATCGCAAGGCCGCCGACGCGCTGATCCAGGTGCTGGAATTCTGATCGTCGCGAACCGGCGCGCGAGGCCGCCGGCCGGCCGCCTGGTCGACGCGGACGGTGCCAGAGGAGGCGGCGGGGCGAAGCCCGCCGCGCAATGATGGACTACAAACGCGCCGGCGTCGACATCGACGCCGGCAACGAAGTCGTGCGCCGGATCAGGACGCTGGCGAAGTCGACCGCGACGCCGGGCGTGCTGTCCGATCTCGGCTCGTTCGGCGGCCTCTTCCACCTCGGCGCCCGCGGCCTGCGCGATCCGGTGCTGGTGTCGAGCGCCGACGGCGTCGGCACCAAGCTGCGGCTGGCGTTTCTCACCGGCGTCCACGACACCATCGGCGTCGATCTCGTCAATCACTGCGTCAACGACATCCTCGTGCAGGGGGCCGCGCCGCTGTTCTTCTTCGACTATCTCGCGACCGGCCGGCTCGATCCCGACGTCGCGGTGCGGATCGTCGAGGGGCTGGCGCGCGCCTGCCGTGACAACGGCTGCGCGCTGCTCGGCGGCGAGACGGCCGAGATGCCCGGGTTCTACGCCGACGGCGAGTACGACGTGGCCGGCTTCATCGTCGGGGCAGCCGAGCGAGCGAAGATCGTCGACGGCCGGCGCATCGCGGCCGGCGACGCGCTGATCGGCCTTCCCTCGTCCGGCCTGCACACCAACGGCTATTCGCTGGCGCGCTCGATCGTCTTCGACCAGCTGAAGCTGCACGTGCACGACAGGGTGCCCGAGCTGGGAACGTCGATCGGAGAGGCGCTGCTCGTGCCGCACCGTTCGTATCTGCGCGTGATTACGCCGATCCTCGAGGCGGGGGACGCCATCAAGGGAATGGCCCACATCACCGGCGGCGGCATCACCGACAACCTGCCGCGCGTGCTGCCGGAGGGCACCGACGCGCGGGTGCGCGTGTCCGCATGGACGGTACCGCCCATCTTCGGGTGGCTGCAGCGCGCCGGCGGCGTGCCGCACGACGACATGCTGCGGACCTTCAACATGGGGATCGGCATGATCCTCGTCGTCGCCCCGGAAGAAGCCGATGCCGTGCTCGGCGCGCTCGCCGCGGCAGGGGAGGCAGACGCCGTCCGTATCGGCGAGATCGCGGCGGGCCGTGGACAGGTCGTCTACAACTGATCTCCTCTTCCTGACGGCGGCCGCCGCGGTGATGGCGGCCGGCTACGTGTCCGATCTCGCCGGTGCGCCGTTTTCTCCGGCGGCGCTGCTCGCGTGCGGTGTGCTCATCGCGGTCGGGGCGGGGTCATGCGGCGGCCGCGCGTCGACCTGCCAGCCGTTCTCGTGACGGCGGCGACCTTCACGTATGCGATGTGGATCGCCTCGCCGGCGTTTCTGCCCGTGACCAACGGACCGGACGTCGTGCACCACCTGCAGCTGATCCACGCGATCGCACGGCTCGGCCGCGTTCCTCACGATCCGGCCCTTTCGCCCTATCTGCTCGAGATGATGGACTACACGCCCGGCTCGCATCTGCTCGCGGCCGCCGTCGCTGCCTGGTTGCGCCTCGATCCACTGCGGGTGATCTATCCGCTCGCGGCGCTGTTTGTCGCCGTCAAGGCCGGGTTGTTGTACGGGCTCGCGCGGCGCCTCGCCGCCGGCACGCCGTACGCGTCGCTGGCTGCGATCGCCGCGCCGGTTCTGGTGTTCGTACCTGCCGCGTACTTCCTCGGTTCGCTCCTCCAGTTCTTTTTCTACGCGCAGCTGATTTCGGAAGCGTTCGCGATGGGATTCCTCGTGGCTCTCGTGAGCTGGACGACCCGGCGCGAGACGAGTGACGCGCTGGCCGTGTCGGCCTGCGCGGTCGGCATCGTGCTCGCCTGGCCGGTGTGGCTGGCGCCCTGCGCGATGACCGCGGCATCCGCGGTGTGGGCGGCGCCCGTCACCTGGCGGCGGCGGATCGGGCTTGCGGCGTGGATGCTGGGGCCGGCGATCGGCCTTGCCGGCGCGCACCAGCTCGCACATCGCGGCGCCGTTTCGATCGTCGCGAGCAGCGGGGCGGTCACGGCGCCGTCGATGGCGGTGTTCGGTGTCGGGTTCGTGATCCTGACGGCGGCGGGCGTGTTCTACGCCGTGCGCGAGTCCACCGGTCGCGTCGTCGTCGTGTTCCTGGCGTCGACGCTCGTCACGGCGGCGGCGCTGGCGGCGCTGACCCGCTTTCGAGGCGTCTACATGGCGTTCAAGATGCTGTATCTCGCGGTGCTGCCGGCGGCGGCGCTCGGCGCGCTCGCGCTGGCGCGGGTCACCGCGCTCGCGCAGGCGCGGATGCCGCGCGTCAGGGGATTGGCCGTGCTGCCCCTCGCCGTCGCGGTCCTGCTCGTCCGCGGCCGCGTGCCGGCCCATCGCATTCACGGCTCGCTGTCGCTGCCGGCGCGCGACGTCGGACTGTGGGCACGCGATCACGTTCCGCCAGGATGCGTCGACTACTTCTCGCGCTACTGGCTGACCGGCTACTGGCTGCATCTCGACGTACTCGGCAACCCGCGCCAGTCGGATCGCATGACGGAGGAGACGTTCGACTTCCCAGACGTGGCGGCGAAATGGATCGAGGGCCGCGGGCTGCCTTACGCGATCGTCGAGGACGTGATCGCCATTCCGCGCGAGATCCGTCCCGATATGGAGCCGCTGTATGGGAGGGGAACGTTCCTGCTGGTCCGTAACCGGCGTGCGGCCGCCTGCCGCGACTAGCCGGGCCATGCTCGGCATGTCTCCGGCGGCCGGTCAGGATAAGATCTTGCCGCCCATGTCGAACCGACGGATCGCCGTCCTGATCTCCGGACGCGGCAGCAACCTGCAGGCATTGATCGACGCCGTGGCGGCCAAGCGGCTCGACGCGACGATCGCCGTGGTCATCTCGAACATCACCGGCGCCCACGGGCTCGACCGCGCGCGACAGGCGGGCATACCCGGCGTGACGCTGTCGCATCGGGACCATTCGTCGCGAGACGCTTTCGAGACCGCGCTGGTCGCCGAGCTGCGGCGCCACGACGTCGGCCTCGTCTGCCTCGCCGGGTTCATGCGGCTGCTGGGGCCGACCTATCTCGGTGCGTTCGGCGAGCAGACGCTCAACATCCATCCGTCGCTGCTGCCGGCGTTCCCCGGCGTGGACGCGCAGCGCCAGGCGCTCGAGCACGGCGTCAAGGTCGCCGGCGCGACCGTGCACTTCGTGACCGGCGCGCTCGACGGCGGACCGATCGTCGCGCAGGGCGCGGTGCCGGTTGACGACAGTGACACCGCCGACGTGCTGGCAGAGCGCATTCTCGAGGTCGAACACCGTCTCTATCCCGAGGCGGTCGCCTCGGTGCTCGACGGCGGCTGGGTGATTCAGGGACGCACGTACAGGAAGTTGCCGTAGGATTCGGCGCCGGCTTCGAGGCGCTCTCGATGGAAGCCCGCGGTCCCCAGACTCCGGTCCGCGGCGCCGCCGGTCGTCGTCTCGCATACGATCGTCAGCCGCGGCTCGGCCAGCAGCCGCGGCATCCCCGCCAGGACGCGCGCTTCGGCCCCTTCCACGTCGATCTTCACACAGCGCACGCGCTGCGCCAGGCCCGGGCGCGACGCCATCCAGTCATCGAGTGTCGTCAGGCCGACGCTGAAACCCGGACGCAGCGCGGCGACGTGCCGCATCGGCGAGAGCGCCGGCTCGATCGTGGAATGCATCGAGATCCCTTCGTCCTCGAACAGCACCGCCTCGCCGGCGGCGTCGGCGAGCGCCAGCGGCACGATCTCGACGCGGGACGTCATCCCGTTGCGCAGCACGATCGTCTCGAGCATCGCCCGCGCGCCGCCGTGCGGCTCGAAGGCGATGACCAGGCCACCGGCTCCGACCACCTGCGCGGCGAGGACGGTGAAGTAGCCGATGTTGGCGCCGACGTCGAGGAAGACGTCTCCCGGCTGCAGCGCCGTGACGATTGCGTCGGTCACCGCTGCCTCGTACGGCGTCGCGTAGAAGTACGGCATCCGTCCGGTCGCGTCGGTGATGTCGAGTTGCAGCCGGCAGCCGTGCACGTGTACCGGCCGAAAGCGTTCGCCGCCGAGGCGCAGGCGCGCCAGGAGATCCTCCTGGACGAACCAGTAGAGGCCGGCGAGGCGGTGCGATCGTCTGGCGGCGGCGCGCCCCAGCCTGATCGCGATCGCTTCGAGCGACGGGAACGTCGCGATCGTGGCCGCGATCGCCGCCGCCAGGGCGGCACGCAGCCTGCGCAGCCTGTGCTTGAATGCCGGCTGCGGCGTCATGCGTCGGCGGGCTCGAGCGTCAGTACGGCAACTTCCGGCGGGCAGTTGATGCGGACGGGCACGTAGATCGTGCCCACGCCGCGGCTGACGAAGATCGACGTGCCCTCGCGCCGTGCCAGCCCGGCCACCACCGGGAATTCCCGCGCCGCGACCGCCCCGAGCCCCGGCAGCACGATCTGGCCACCGTGCGTGTGGCCGCAGACGAGCGCCGGGATCGCCAGCTGCTGCGCCTCGGTCAGTCGTTTCGGCGTGTGCGCGAGCAGAATCGCATGCGGCACGCTGCCGCGCAGCACGTGCGCGATCTCTCCCACCTTGTAGGTCCAGAACCGGATTCCCGCGAAGTCCATGATCTCGCCGCGGATCGTCAGGCGCGTGCGGGCGTCTTTCAGCACGGTGAACCCGCGCGCCGCCAGCGCCGCCGGCATCTCGTGATCGTCGTCGTGGTTGCCGAGGATGGCGATCACGCCGTGCGGCGCGCTGAGCGGCGCCAGCGCCTCGGCGGCGTCATGCATGTAGCGGACGTCGCGCCACGACACGTAGTCGCCGCCGAGCACGATCAGGTCTGGCTGCTCGGCCATCAGCGCGCGGACAGCCGACGCCACGAGCTCGTGCGACACCGTCTGGCTGCGGTGCACGTCGGTGAGGATGCCGAGCCGAAGCCCGCGCAGCGCCTCCGGCAGTCCCGATACGGGAAAGGCCGATCGCGTGACCTCGATGTCGTGACGCTCGTACAGAAAACCGTGCGCGGTGGCGCCCGTGACGGTGCCGGCGCCAATGCCGACGAGCGCCTTGAGCAGCCGCCGCCGTCCTTCCGTGACGTTCATGCCGCTGCCGTTCGCACGGCCAACCGCCGCGACAGGGCGACTCCGGCGGCAATCACGGCCGCGGCGACGATCGCGATCTCCACGAACCGGATGGGCGGCATCTGCGGCAGGTGACCCTCCGGCAGCGGCGCCGGCCACACCCGTCCCATCTCGAGCAGCCACGGCAGCTGCGCCAGGCCGATCGCTGCGCCTGCCCAGCGCCGTTCGCGCTCGTTGATCGCGTCGAGCGCGAACACGCTCCACGCCAGCACGAATGGATAGCCGGCGGCGACGACGCGCTCGTTGTCGGTGGCGAAGAGGAGCTGGATCATCGTCACGGCCAGGGCGCCGCTCAGCGCCAGCTCGCGCCCGCCCCAGCGCCGCGACGCCATGCCGACCGCCATCAGCGGCAGCAGCAGGTTCCAGGTCCCAGCCGTCGTCAGCAGTAGCCGTCGCGACGCATACCTCGCCGACATCGAGTCGAGGACAACGTGGAAGTCCTTGAGGTTGTCGAATGGATACACCGGCGAGGCGACGATCCACCACTCCAGGAGAGTGCGGATCCCGACGGCGGCGCCGATCGCCGCCGCCGCCGGCGGCAGCAGTCGGCGATCGACGAGCACCGCCCACGACGCCGCGAAGCATGCGCCGATCAGCGCCGTTTCCTTGGTGAACGCCAGCGCCGCGATCGCCGCCACGAGCGATACGCTCCGGCCACGCACCGTCGCCGTGACGGCAAGGAAGAGGAGCAGCAGTCCGACCGGATCGACGCGGACGACGTCCCATGCCATCAGTCCGACGACCGGCGGTGACACCGCCATCACCACCGCGCCGGCCAGCGCCGAGGTGCGCGATGCGCCGAGTGCGTCGAGCCAGCGCCAGGCCGCCAGCGGCAGCAGCGCCAGCATCGCGAACGTGAGGACGAGGAATCCACGCGCCGGCCCGCCCAGAGGCGCGCCGAGGCAGCGCGCCAGGAGCGGCGGCAGCAGCCGCCAGGACCCTGGCGCATGGTGGACTTGCGGATCGTCGGAGAACGGCGCGCGCGCGATCGCCAGGTAGACCTGCTGGTCCTGCGCGAAATACGACGCCGGCGCCGGCGCGGCGTGGGCGCGCACGAATGTCGCGGCGGCGAGCGCCAGCGCACCGAGCGCGAGGGCCGGCCAGCGGCGTCGGATCATCGACGATTTATATCACTCCGGTATAGTACGAACCATGTCCGGCGCGGGTTTGTACGACGAGTTGGCGTGGCGCGGCCTGGTGTCCGACGCGACCGACGGACTTCGCGAGGCGTTCGCGGCGGGTCCGGTGACCGGCTACATCGGTTTCGATCCGACCGCCGACAGCCTTCACGTCGGATCGCTCCTCACGATGATCGGCCTGGCGCGGCTGCAGCGCTTCGGCCACCTGCCGATCGCCATCGTCGGCGGCGGCACCGGCATGATCGGCGATCCAAAACCGACGCAGGAGCGGCCGTTGCTGTCCCGCGACGACATCGAGCGGAACGTCGCCGGCATCCGCCCGCAGCTGGCCCGCCTGCTCGATTTCGACAGCCGCACGAACCCGGCCCGCATCGTCAACAACGCCGACTGGCTGGCATCATTCGATCTGCTCGGGTTCCTGCGCGACACCGGCAAGTACTTCACGGTCAACTACCTGCTGCAGAAGGAAGCGGTCAGCCGGCGGCTCGGCAGCGACGAGGGGATCTCGTTCACCGAGTTCAGCTATCCGCTGCTGCAGGCGCGCGACTACCTCGAGCTGTTCGATCGCCACGGCTGCACGCTGCAGATGGGCGGCAGCGATCAGTGGGGCAACATCACCGCCGGCATCGATCTCGTCCGCAAGCTCCGCGCGGCGCGCGTCCACGGCCTGGTGTGGCCGCTGCTGACGACGTCGGCCGGCACCAAGTTCGGCAAGACCGAAGCCGGCACGGTGTGGCTCGATGCGGCGCGCACCTCGCCGTTCAAGTTCCATCAGTTCTGGCTCAACACCGACGATCGCGACGTCGTCCGCTACCTGAAGTTCTTCACCTTCATGACGCGGGAAGAAATCGAGCTGCTCGCCGCCGAGGCGGCGGCGCATCCCGAGCAGCGCGTCGCGCAGCGGGCGCTGGCGCGCGCCGTGACCGCGCTCGTCCACGGCGACGACCAGGTCGATCGCGCCGAACGCGCCGCGCTGGTCCTGTTCGGCGGCAGCTTCGACGGGGTCGCGGCCGATGACATCATGACGGTCTTCGAAGACGCGCCGTCGACCGAGATCGATCTCCCGGCCGAGGGCAGTACGGCCGTCGAGCTCCTGACGACGACCGGGCTGGCGCCGTCGCGCAGCGAAGCGATGCGGCTCGTCAAAGGGGGCGGCGTCTACGTGAACAACGCGCGCGTCGCGGACGAGAAGGCGCGTTTCACCGGCGCCGACGCGATCGGCGGCGAGATCTTCGTGCTGCGCAAGGGCCGGAAGGATCAGCACATCGTCCGCCTCAGACGCGGCTGAGGCGCGCGCCGCGGCTACGACGTGAAGCGGCATTTCAACAGCGTGTAGATCGCGTCGACGCCGTCGATCAAGCGCATTTTCTTGCCTTCGTCCGCGCTGCGGGGGTTGTAGGAGATCGGCACTTCGACAATCCGCCTGCCGGCACGGAGCAGCCGCGCCGTCAACTCCGGTTCGATGTCGAAGCCGACGGTCCGCAGGCGGACGCCCTGCAGCGCGCCTCGGCGCATCACCTTGTAGGCCGTCTCCATGTCGGTCAGCCCGCCGCCGAAGAGTACGTTGGTGAGCAGCGTCAGGAACCGGTTGGCCGCACGCGATCTGAACGCCACCTTCGAGGTCGGCCGGAGAAAACGCGAGCCGTAGACGACGTCGGCGTCGCCCGCCAGGATCGGCGCGATGAGCTGCGTGTACTCGGAGGGATCGAGCTCGAGATCAGCGTCCTGCACGAGCAGGATGTCGCCGGTGGCGAACGCCAGGCCCATGCGGACCGCCGCGCCTTTTCCGAGGTTGATCGGGCTGTGGTAGACGTGGACCGGCAGGTCCGGCGGCAGCTGGCGCTCGTCGATGACGCCGCGCGTGCCGTCAGTCGATCCGTCGTTGGCGATGACGATTTCCTTGTCGATGGTCCCGAGGTCGACCGCGGCGACGCGTTCGAGCACCTCGCGAATCGTCTGCTCCTCGTTGTAGACGGGGATGATGACCGATAGACGCATGCGCCGGAACGCCGTCACTATACTGCGTTTGGGCGTTGACCCCTCATCCGAATTGGTGCTACATCGCCCGTGGTGGCGAAGACGATGACGATGCAAGCCTCGACGTCGGGGCGGCGGAATGCCGCGACCGTGCTGCTGTGCGCCGCCATCGTGGCGGCGGTCGCGGCTGCGCTGATTGGTCTCACCGGCGGGACGGCGATCGGTCCGCTCGTGCTGCGAAGTCCGATCCGTCCGCTCGTTGTCGCGATCGCTCTGCTGGTCGCGTCGTGGGCGACGGCCGGTGCCGGCTTGTTGTCTCTGGTGACCATGCTTGCGCACTCGCGCCGCGCCGCGGCCTCGGCTGCGGCGGCGACGGCTGGCGCCGTGCTTGTATGTGCGCTCGCCTGGAACACGCGCGCGGCCGGCGGCTCGGACTCGTCGTGCTACGTGCTGCAGGCGGAGGCGTTCGCGCACGGGCATGCCGAGTTGGCGAATCCCGTCGCGCGGGTGCTGCCCGACGAGCCCAACGCGGTGTTCGCCCCAACCGGGTTCCTGCCGGCGCGCGAGTACGGCGAGGCGGTGCCGATCTGCCCGCCGGGGTTGTCGCTGGCGATGGCGGCGGCGTCTCTGGTGCATCCATCTGCCGTGTTCCTGGTCGTGCCGGTGACGGCCGCGCTCACCGTGTGGCTGACGTTCCTCTACGGCCGCCGCCTGGACGGCGACAGCACGGGCGCGTGGGCGGCGGTGCTGGTCGCCGCGAGTCCGATCTTTCTGTACCAGGCTGTGCAGCCGATGAGCGACGTGCCGGCCGCGGCGGCGTGGATGGCCGCGCTCGTCTCGGCGTCGCCCCTCGCGGCGGGCGGGTGGGCGTCGGTCGCGGTGCTCGTCCGGCCCAATCTGCTGCTGCTGGTCCCGCTGCTGGCGCTGACCGAAGGGATTGGCGGGGCATCGTTCGCCGCAGTGACTCGCAGGAGCTGGCGGCTGCTGGCAGGCCTGCTGCCGGGCGTGTTGCTGCTGCTGGCGCTCAACGCCGTACGCTATGGCGCACCGCTCGCGACGGGATACGGCAGTACAGACGCGCTGTTTTCGCGCGCGCACGTCTATCCGAACCTGCTTCGCTATCCGCGCTGGCTGCTCGAGACGCACACCCCGTTTCTGCTTCTCTCCGTGGCCGGCCCATTCGTGCTGCGCCGCGATTCGGCGCGCGCGCGCCTGGCGTGGATTTCCCTCGCGGCCGCGGGGCTGCTCGTCGCGACGTATCTCGCCTACACGGTCTTCGATGACTGGTGGTACATCCGGTTTCTGCTGCCGGCGCTGCCGATGCTGCTGGCGCTGAGCGTCGCCACGCTGCGCGCGACGGCGCGGGCGCTGCCTGCGCGAGTGGCCGGCATGGCCGCCCCCATCCTGTGCGGTGCGCTGGCGATCGCGTTCGTGCGGGTCGGGGTGGCGCGGCACGTCACCCAATTGCCGCGGCTCGAAGCGCGATTTCGTCTCACCGGCGAGTTCGCAGCCCGTGCGCTACCGAGCGCTGCCGTCGTCATCGCGGTGCAGCAGAGCGGGAGCGTGCGCGTGCACGGCGGGCGCGACACGATCGCCTGGGACGCCATTGGCGCGCATGATCTCGACGGGACGATCGCGCGGCTGGAGCGGCGCGGGCGGCTCGTGTTTCTGGCGCTCGAGGATGGCGAAGAGCCGCGGTTCCGTGAGCGTTTCCTCGGCGAGCGTTTCGGCGCGCTCGAGTGGCCGCCGACGGCGGTGATCGAAGCGGCCGTACGGGTGCGGGTGTTCGACGTGCGGGATCGGGCGCGATTTCTCCTCGGCGAGCGGATCGAGACTGCGCTCGTCCGTTAAGGTGCCGGAGCGGGCGCGCGGTGGGTGCCGGGTGCGCTTGACAGGGCTGGGGTCGGGAGGTATATTGTGTGGGTTCGGCGCGGTCCGCCGGACATCTTCTACGGCAAGCCTTCTCGATTCGACCACCTCGGCTTCTCCTGACAGAGAACGCGCACGGCGGCCAGGATTTCGAACGGAAATTGCGAAGTGAGAAGGCGGGGCTTGACAAGCCTCGAAGGCTTTAGTAAGATTCGAAGGTTCCCCCAAACACCGAAAAGTGGACAGGGGGAGCAAGCAAGACCGGTTCTTTGAAAACTAGATAGAACGTGCAAGCACAACCCGTCGAGTATCAGCGGGTGGCGCAGCGCAAGTCGTTGATGGACCGTCAGTTCTGGTCCTGAGGCGAGCTGTGAACCACCTATTACTTGACGAACTGAACAACGTAGAGCGAGCCAATAAATCAACGGCTACTCGCGTTAAATGTTTGCCCATCTCGGCGCTTCGGTGCTGGGGTGCGGCGACGCCTTTAACATGAGAGTTTGATCCTGGCTCAGAATCAACGCTGGCGGCGTGCCTAACACATGCAAGTCGAACGCGAAAGCCCGCAAGGGTGAGTAGAGTGGCAAACGGGTGAGTAACACGTGGGTGACCTGCCTCAGAGTGGGGGATAACGACCCGAAAGGGTCGCTAATACCGCATAACATCCTGCGCTTGGAAGCGCGGAGATCAAAGCCGGGGATCGCAAGACCTGGCGCTTGGAGAGGGGCCCGCGGCCGATTAGCTAGTTGGTGAGGTAACGGCTCACCAAGGCAACGATCGGTATCCGGCCTGAGAGGGCGGACGGACACACTGGGACTGAGACACGGCCCAGACTCCTACGGGAGGCAGCAGTGGGGAATTGTTCGCAATGGGCGAAAGCCTGACGACGCAACGCCGCGTGGAGGACGAAGATCTTCGGGTCGTAAACTCCTTTCGATCGGGACGAATGATCGGTGACCTAACACGTCATCGGAATGACGGTACCGAGAGAAGAAGCCCCGGCTAACTCCGTGCCAGCAGCCGCGGTAATACGGGGGGGGCAAGCGTTGTTCGGAATTACTGGGCGTAAAGGGCGCGTAGGCGGCCATCTAAGTCAGACGTGAAATCCCTCGGCTTAACCGAGGAACTGCGTCTGATACTGGAGGGCTTGAATCCGGGAGAGGGATGTGGAATTCCAGGTGTAGCGGTGAAATGCGTAGATATCTGGAGGAACACCGGTGGCGAAGGCGGCATCCTGGACCGGTATTGACGCTGAGGCGCGAAAGCTAGGGGAGCAAACGGGATTAGATACCCCGGTAGTCCTAGCCCTAAACGATGAGTGCTTGGTGTGGCGGGTATCGATCCCTGCCGTGCCGAAGCTAACGCATTAAGCATTCCGCCTGGGGAGTACGGTCGCAAGGCTGAAACTCAAAGGAATTGACGGGGGCCCGCACAAGCGGTGGAGCATGTGGTTCAATTCGACGCAACGCGAAGAACCTTACCCAGGCT
>DASXLB010000040.1 GCA_036496585.1 Vicinamibacterales bacterium | reverse complement strand
TGGTGGCCGGCGCCGGTTGCGCGTGGACGGCGACCAGCAACGCCAGCTGGTTGACGATCACGGCCGCCGGGAGCGGCACCGGCAACGGGACGGTCGTATTCAGCGCGGCCGCGAACCCCAACTCTTCGGCGCGGACCGGGACGATCACCGCCGGCGGCGCCACCTTCACCGTGACCGAAGCCGCCGCCTGCACCTTCACGGTGTCGCCAGGCTCGGTCACGGCCCCGTCAACGGCCGCGAGCGGAACGATCTCAGTGACGACGACGGCGGGTTGCAGCTGGAGTTCGGGCGGCTCGACGTTGTGGTTGACTGTCAACGGCGCCTCCACCGGCTCGGGAACGGCGAATTACTCGTTGTCGGCCAACACCCTGACAAGCCCTCGCTCGGCCACGATTGTCATCGCCGGCGTCTCGATCACGCTGACGCAGGGTGCGGCCGGGCTGATGCCGCCAAACAACTTGCGGATCGTCCGATGAGACGGCCGGCAGAATCTGCCTGTCGTTATTGCTGAGGTGCCAACGCGGGCGGCCGGCCGCGACCTGGCCCGGAAAGCTGAGGCCCGCGACGTTCTGCTTGCGTTACGGGCCTCCTCTCGCCAAGACTGTCGTATGCCCGGGCCGACGCTCTGTCCGTTCTGCCGGTCGCCGCGCATCCGCGCCCGACTGCCGGTCAACGAGCTCCATGAGTACGGGTGCGACGCGTGCTCGCGCACCTGGCTGGTCGCCCGCCCGAAGCGGCAGGCGAAGATCGTGCAATTCCCTTCGCTGACTCTGCGCGCCAAGCGGCGCGCCGGGGGGTCCTAGTCTCATCCGCGCGTCGGGCCTCTCGAATTCCCGACACGTGCTCTCGCCCGCCGCTCGCGCGATCGCGTGGCTCGTTCGCGTCGCTGACTCGCGATCCGCTCAGCCGACCGCGCCCACGGCCTACCCGTCGTTGGACACCATCCGGTACCGGCCCAGCCGGGCAAGCAGCGTGGCCTTCAGATCAGACTCGGAGGTCGCCGCGGTGAGATCGACGTCGGCGTCGGTGGTAGCGTCGAGCAGCGCGCGAATCAGCTGGGCACGGCTGATCGCGGCGCCGCTCTGAGCGCGGATGTTCGCGGCGAGCCGGTCAAGGAAGACGATCTGGCGGTTGAAGAGGACGACGGTGACCTTCGTCCAGGCTTCGTCGTGCACCGGCGGCCGTCCCGGGCGCCTCCCCTCTTGCGTCTTCTCGCCCGGACGCGTGGGCGAGAAGATGTCCTGCCTGCTCTTGCCTGCCTTGCCTTTTCGGCTTCGCGCCATTGGGTCACTCCGTCCGCCCGCCAATTGAAGACGTCCTTCGATCCCTTTCAGCCACCGCCGGCTGAGTCGGCCGGTATTCAACACGAAGAGCGGCACAGCTTCAAGCTCGACAGTTATTGGGCGAAAGTTCGAGCATTTCTCCGTCGCGAAAAAGGTCGCTAGCTCCGGTCGTGGCGCGCGGTAGCGAGGCGATGCAGCACTTCGCCACCGAGACGCCGGAAGACGTCGGAAGGCGACGGTGGACGGTGCGCGTCGGGCGCCTGCGCGAGTGCGGCCGTCCAGCGGATCTCGGTGTGAAAGACGGTGTCGCGGTGGGCCGACCGTACCACGTCCGCGGTTTCGCGGTGGAGCGGCCTGCGCGGATCGACGCCGCTCAGCAGGATGCCGAGCAGAACACTGCGGGTCTGCATGCGTGTCCGGACGCGATCGATCGATGCGAAGAATCCCTCGAGGCACTCGACCACGGCGGGCTCCGGCATCACCGGCACGATGAGCGCATCCGCCGCAACCACGGCGTTGACCGCGAGCAGCGACAGTCCCGGCGCGCCGTCGAGGACGATGAGCTCGTAGTGAGTGCGGAGCCGGTCGAGCGCCCGCGCCAGCATCCGTTCACGCCCCCGCTGGTCGGCGAACGTCACGTCGATGTTGGCCAGCTCGAGCGAGCCAGTCAACAGATCGAGCTGCGGGACCGACGTACGGCGGACCGCCTTCAGAATGGGATATTTTTCGAGCAGCACGGAGGCGGCCGACGGCCGCAGGTGGTCGGGCGTGACGCCACACCAGCGCGACACGCCGGCCTGACTGTCAAGATCGACGAGGAGGATGCGGCGCCGCGGAGCCGCCAGCGCCGCCGCGAGACAGACGGCGGTCGTCGTCTTGCCAACCCCGCCCTTGCTGTTGAGAACTGCGATTACCAAGATAAGGTTCAGTGGTTCCAGAATCGGAGCCGAATCGGTGGCGGCATGCAACGGTGGCGCCATCGTCCGCGTCCGGCGCGCGCTGTTGGTGGCGACCAGATAATGGACTCGGCTGACACCGCTGAGTCTGGAGAGACGACACGACGGTCATGAGATGGTTCGGTTTTCTGCGCCGGCGGCGCGGCAACGGTCACGATGAATGGCAGCGGGCATGGGAACACGCCGTCGACGGACTCGACGAGAGTGCGTCTTCACGTCTTGACGCGGCGCTGACCGCCCGCCGCGCAGCCGGCGACGACCTCGAGATGGAAGACGAGATGCTCCAGGCGCTTCACCAGGTGCTTGCGCTCGAGCGGGAGCTGGCGCGCGACGTCCTGCCGCACATCGAAACGGCCCACCGCGTCGCCGCCGGCGAGCGCTGTCATTTCAGCGCGCCGGTCGCCATGCCGGACGATCCGGCGCAGCCGACGGGACGGTTGATCTTGACGGCGGGACGGGCCGCGTTCGCTGGCGCCGGCCGGCCGCCGGCGCTGCCGTGGCACGCGACGCGCCAGGTGATCCGGGCGGGGCGGGATCTGATCTTCGTCGGCGCCGGCGCCGATGACGGGTTCCGCTTTCGGTGCAACTCGTTCCCGGACGCGCTGTGCGGCGCCGCCATCGCGCGCCACCTGATGCGCGCCGCGCGCGTCCGCCTATAATTCGAGGATGCCTGTCCGAACCGGCCTCGAGCGGCTCCTCGCCGGTCCCGATCGCCGCCTGATCGAGGGCAAGCGCCTCGGCCTGGTGAGCAACCCCGCCTCGATCGACAGCCGGCTGGTCCACGCCGCCGCGCGGCTGTTCGACGCCGGCGACTGGACGCTGACCACCCTCTTCGGACCGCAGCACGGGTTTCACTCCGATCTGCAGGAGAACATGATCGAGACGCCGCACGCGCGCCACGCGCGGCGTCGCCTGCCGGTGTACTCGCTGTACAGCGAGACGCGCGAGCCGACGAAGGCGATGCTCGCCGATGTCGACGTGCTGGTCGTCGATCTGCAGGACGTCGGCACGCGAATCTACACGTATATCTACACGCTCGCCAACTGCCTGCGTGCGGCGCGCGCCCACGGCCTCCACGTCGTGGTCTGTGACCGTCCCAACCCGATCGACGGCGAAACCGTCGAAGGAGCGCGACTCGACCCGGCCTTCGCCTCCTTCGTCGGCCAGTTCCCGCTGCCGATGCGCCACGGCCTCACCATCGGGGAAGCGGCGCGTTTCTTCAACGAGCACTTCGGGTTGAACGCCCGGCTCGACGTCGTCCCCATGGAGGGCTGGCGCCGCAGCATGTATTTCGACGAGACCGGGTTGCCGTGGGTGCTGCCCTCTCCGAACATCCCGACGCTCGACACCGCGATCGTGTATCCGGGCGCGGTCCTGTTCGAGGGCACGCTCGTCTCCGAAGGGCGCGGCACGACGAGGCCATTCGAACTGATCGGCGCGCCATGGATCGACGGCGAGCGCTTCGCCGAGGCGATGAACGCCCGGGATCTACCCGGCGTCCATTTCCGCCCGATCTCGTTCGAGCCGACGTTTCACAAGCACGCGCAGACGTCGTGCGGCGGCGCGCAGGTGCATGTCACGGATCGCCGGACGTTTCGTCCCTACCGGACCGGCGTGGAAATGATCTCGGAATTCCGGATCGAAGCCGCCTCGACGCCGATCTGGCGCGACCCGCCCTACGAATACGAGGCGACCCGCCCCCCGATCGACATCCTCTACGGGTCGGACCGGCTGCGCCATGGCGTCGAGGCCGGGGACACGCCCGCGGCAATCATGCGCGACTGGCCACGCGAGGAAGATGCGTTCCGCGAGCTGCGGTCGCGCTGGCTGCTGTACTAGCTCTTCCCCCGCGCCTGTCGAATCTGGTCCGCGTGCGTGTGCGCGTGCCGCGCATAGATGCGCAGCCACGTGTCGAGGCCGAACCGTCCCGTCTCCGAGTGCGTGCCCTCACGCAACCAGTCGCGCTCGTCGAGGCAGCCCATCAGCTCCACCGTCGACGCGCGCGCGGCGCGAAACAACTCCAGTGACGCCTCGTGCGGCCGCTCGTAGTGGAGGCGGTTCGCGAACACGTCCTGGTCGTATCCCTTGATCGCCGGCCGATCCTCAGCCACCAGCAGACGGAAGCGCACCGCCGCAGTCATCTCGCTGTCGGCCAGATGGTGCACGATCTGGCGGGTCGTCCATTTGCCCGGACCCGGCGATCGGTCGAGCTCCTCCGGGACGATCTTCAGCAGCGCCTCCGAGACGACCCGGTAGCCGTCCTGGTACTGCGCGATCAGCAGGTCCCGTTCGTCCTTCTCCATGTCACCCTCGCGCGCCATGCGACCCTCGCGGGTCGATGGCGTCACCCCCGTGTTTTCGCGATACCGGGCGCGCGGTTCTCCTGCGCGGTTTCGGGAACCAGGTGATGCGACACCAGGTGCGCGCGGAGCTGCTCGAACGCCTCGTCCGGCGAGTTCACCCACTTCAGCAGATTGAGGTCGGCCGGATTGATCGCCCCCCATTCGGCGAGCGGCGCAAGGCTCAGCACCTCTTCCCAGTACTCGCGGCCATACATGAACACGCCAAGCTGCTTCGACAGCTTCTTCGTCTGCGCCAGCGTCAGGATTTCGAACATTTCATCGAGCGTGCCAAAGCCGCCCGGAAAGATGACGAGCGCCTTCGCCAGGTAGGCGAACCAGAACTTGCGCATGAAGAAGTAATGGAACTCGAAGTGCAGGCCCTCCGTGATGTAGCGGTTGGCGCCCTGCTCGAACGGCAGACGGATGTTGAACCCGACGCTCTTGCCACCGGCCTCGTAGGCGCCGCGGTTGGCCGCCTCCATGATGCCAGGACCTCCTCCGGAGCAGACGACGAACCGGTGGCGCGGCGACTCGAGGGTCAGGCTCCACTTCGACAACTGATGGGCCACTGCGCGCGCGTCCTCGTAGAATCGCGACCATTCGACCGCCTTGCGGCTCCGCTTCAGCTCCGTCGCATAGTCGCGAGTGCGCTTGAGGCGGCGTCGCCGCAACCGGTCGAGCGCGCTCTGCGCCTGCTGGCGGCTATGGACGCGCGCCGAGCCGAAGAACACCACGGTGTCCTGAATGTTCTGCTCCTTGAGACGGCGGAGCGGCTCGAGGTATTCCGCCAGAATGCGGATCGGCCGCGCTTCGTCGCTGTCGAGAAACGCCGGGTCCATGTAGGCGAGCGCCTGTTCGTGGGTCACGCGAAAAACTGTATCATTTAGAGATATGTATATTCGCCGGGCCCTTTTCGCCGCCGCGGGCATCTGGTGCGCCGCGACCATTGCGGCGAGCGCCCATACCGCGCGGCCGCAGGCGCAAGCCCAGGGACAGCGCAGCGGCGGGTGGACACTCCCCGACACTGCCGCCGACGAAAAGAACCCGTTCGCAAACGATCCCAAGGCCGCCGAAACCGGCAAGGCGCTATTCAAGAAGCATTGCGAACGTTGCCACGGCCCCGGGGGCAAGGGGGACGGCCCCGACGGCGATCCGGACAACGAGCAGGACATGGATCTGACCGTGGCGCGCCGTGCGGCGCGCAACCCCGATGGGGTCGTGTTCTACAAAGCGTGGAACGGCCGCACGAAGCCGAAGATGCCGGCTGTCAAGGACGACCTGACGAAAGAGCAGCTCTGGCAGATCGTCAGCTACGTCCAGACGCTCCGGCAGAAAAGCTAGTCGCGTCTGCCTGGGGCGATGGCTGAGACGGCCCTATCCGAGGATCCTCGGCAGCCAGTCCCCGATTAGATAGCCCACGGCCGCGACGCCGAATCCCACCAGGAACATGTCCCGGCCGCTCACCCAGATCCCGCGGCCGGTGAACAGGCTGCGCGCGGCGCCGATGCCGAAATGGGCGGTCATGCTGATCGCGAGCGAAGTCACGACGGCCGGCCGAGTTGTCATCACGAGAAACGGAAAGATCGGGATGAACGCGCCGACCACCGTCGCCAGACCGGTCACCAGGCCATCCTTGAGCGGCGCGAGCTCGGCCGGGTGGATGTTCAGTTCCTCGCGCACCTGGGCTTCGAGCGCGCGGGCCGGGTCCTGCATCATCGCGTGCGCGGTCTCCCGAGCTCGATCGCGCGGCAGTCCCTTGGCTTCGTAGATGAGCGCGAGCTCTTCTTCCTCGAGCTCCGGCATCAGGCGCAGCTCCTGCCGCTCCATCTCGATCTGGTGCGCCTGCACTTCCGCTTCGCTCTTCGCCGCGAGATACCCGCTCGAACCCATCGACAACGCGTCGGCGATCGCGCCCGCCACACCGGTAACGACGACGGCGTGCGGCTGCAGGCTGGCGCCGATGACTCCAGCGACCAGCCCGAAGTTCGCCGTCAGCCCGTCGTTGAACCCGTAAACGAGGCTGCGGAGAAGGCCGCCGGCGCCGCCGACGTGCCACGGCTCCCCTTCGCGCCCCATCACCTCCGACAGTTCGCGCGCGTGCACCGCCGACTCGGCGGCGATGTCGACGGCGGCTTTGTGCATGGTCGTGTGCGACGCCTGACGGGCGAGCCCCAGGTACGCCTGCACCTCGCGCCCTTCCTCCGCCAGGATCAGCGGCAGCACAGTCGAGGGGCCGAACAGCCTGGCAACGCCCGCCAGGGCGCGCGTCCTTCTCGACACGGCGTAGGAGGGCAACGGCCGGCCGGCGTCGCGAAAAAGCTCTTCCCACTTCGCGGTGTGCCGGTCCTCGACGACCGCCAGCCGTTCGAACAGGTCCGCCCGATGCGCGTCGCGATCGAGACCCGCCAGCTCGCGGTACAGCCACGCCGCGTCCCGCTCGTCGGCGTAATGCTCGTCCCACGATTCGTCGGCGCTCACCTTGCCGTCTTCCATGCGCTCAGCCGTCCCGCCCTCAGTGTATGCGATAGCATCAGGCGGGCATGTCGAGCGCCGGCGATCCGCATCCACCCGAGTTCGAGCACGCGCTCCTGATCAACGCCGCTCCGACGCGCGTCCTGGCGGCGTTCTTCGATCCGCACGCGCTCGAGACGTGGTGGCAGGCCGCGCGGTCGGTCACGACGCCGCGAACCATGGGCGTCTATGCGGTCGAGTGGCCGCCGACCGCCGACGCCGACGATCTGCTCGGCCGCCTCGGCGGGGTGTTCTGCGGCAAGGTGATGGAGTACCGGTCCGGCCAGGAACTCTTCATCGCCGACGCGTGGTGGCTGCCGCCCGACGGGGATCCGATCGGCCCGATGGCGCTCGAGGTGACCTGCCGCATGTCGGGACCGGTCTGCCGGCTGCAGGTCAAGCAGACCGGCTTCGAGGACACGCCCCGCTGGCGCCGTTACTACACGGTGATTGCGGGCGGCTGGAAGTCGTCGCTGTCGGCGCTGAAAGACTACGTGGAGCAGCGCCAGTGACGACCTTCATCAAGGCGATGCGCCTCCGCGACGTCGTTCTGATGAACGTCGTCGCGGTCGTGGGGCTGCGCTGGATCGCGCGCGGCGCGCGCACTGGAGCGCCGTCGGTCACGCTCTGGGTGCTCGCGTGGGTGGCGTTCTTCGTGCCGCTCGCCCTCGCCGTGTCGCGCCTGTCGGCGCGCTATCCCGAGCAGGGAGGGGTCTATGTCTGGGTGCGCCGCGCCTTCGGACCCTCGCACGGGTTCATCTGCGGCTGGTGCCTGTGGGTCAACAACCTGTTCTACTTTCCGTCGCTGCTGCTGTTCGGCGCCGCGAACCTGGCGGCGATCGGCGGACCAGGCTGGCAGGCGGTCGGCACCTCACGATGGTTCTCGGTGCTCTTCGTGCTCGGCGGCATCTGGCTCGCCGCCGGGCTCAACGTGCTGGGCCTGCGCGAGAGCAAGTGGCTGCAGAACGCCGGCAGCCTCGGCGTCTGGATCCCGGTCGGCCTGCTGCTCGGATGCGGCGGCCTGGCGCTGGCGCGCTTCGGACCGGCGACCGCGTTCACGCCGGCGAATCTGGTGCCGCGCGGCGCCCTGCTCGACACGATCGGCCTCTGGTCGGCGATGTGCTTCGCCTTTTCGGGTTTCGAGATTTCGTCGCTGATCGGCCAGGAGATCGAGAACCCCGAGACCATCATCCCTCGCGGCGTCTTCATCTCCGGGATCATCGTCACGATCGTCTACATCGCCGGCTCCGTCTCGGTGCTGTTCGCGATTCCGGTCGGTTCGCTGAAAGAGCTGAGCGGCATCACCGATGCGGTGCAGCTGGTGACGGGCCGCGTCGGCCTCGGCGGACTCGGCGCGCTGACCGGCGCGCTGCTCGTCCTGAATGCGCTCGCCGGAACCGCTTCGTGGACGGCGGGCGCGGCGCGGGTGCCGTTTGCCGCCGGCGTGGATGCGGCCATGCCCGCCGCGTTCGCCAGGCTGCACCCGCGCTATCGCACGCCGCACGTCGCGCTGGTCGTGCAGGCCGCGGCCTCCTCGGTCATCTTCCTGGCGAGCGTCTTCGTCACCGTCGCCGGACGTTCCACGTCGATCCAGGACGCCTACGACATCCTGGTGAACCTGACCATCCTGATCTACTTCGTGCCGTACCTGTATCTCTTCGCCGCGCAGACACGCCTGCTGCCCGACACGCCCACGGCCGTGCCGTGGATGGGATTCGCCGCGACGGCCATCTCGCTGGCGCTCACGTTCGTGCCGCCGCCGGGCGCGAACAAAATCGCGTTCGAGGTGAATCTCGTCGGCCAGGCGATCGTGGTGCTGGGAGTCGGCGCCGGTTTCTACGCGTGGAGCCGCCGCCGGGCCAGACGCTAGCCGGCCAGCTCCTGCACGTTGACGAAGTTGGCGTCGGCTCGACTCAGATCGGGGCTGATGTTGATGAACACGACCACGGCGCGCGGCGAGAGATCCATCGCGGCGCGGATCGGCTCTTCGAGCGCGCGCAGGTCCACGAGCTCCGACACCACCGGACGGACACCCCAACAGAGCTTCAGGCGCCGCGCCACGCTCTCAGACGGCGTCACCGCGAGAATGCCGGCGCGCGGCCGCAGCGACGACAGCAGCTGCGCGGTCTTGCCGTACCGCGTGACCGCGACAATCGCTTCCGCCTGACCCGAGGTCGCCAGAGTGACCGCCGCTTCGCACATGGCGCGGCCGTGTACGGTCCGCAACGCTTCGAACCCGTCCGGTTCGCCGCTGAAGACCACGGGAGTGGTGGCGACGGTCTCCGCGTCGCGGATGATCGACCGCAGCGCGTCGACGGCCGCGATCGGATACTGCCCGGAAGCCGTCTCACCCGAGAGCATGATCGCATCGGCGCCCTGGTCGACGGCGGTCGCCGCGTCGCTGACCTCGGCGCGCGTCGGACGCGGCTCGGTCCGCATCGACTCGAGCACCTGCGTGGCGACGATCACCGGTCGGCCGAGCGCCCGGGCCCGAGCGACGATCGTCTTCTGAATGCGCGGCACCTGCTCGAGCGGACACTCGAGCCCGAGGTCGCCGCGCGCCACCATGACGGCGTCGACGGCGGCGAGGATGCCGTCGAGATGATCGAGCGCCTGCGGACGCTCGATCTTGGCGACGAGCGGCGTCTCGCCCGCGAGGCGCCGCGCCATGAAGCAGTCCTCTGCGGTCTGCACGAAGCTGAGGGCGACGAGATCGACGCCAAGCTCGAGGCCGAATCGCAGATCGGCCTCGTCCTTCGCGGTGATCGCCTGTACCGGCAGCGCCACGCCGGGCGCGTTGATTCCCTTGTGCTCGCCGAGGAGGCCGCCGTTGACGACTTCCGTCACCAGTTCCCCCGCCTCGCGCGCCGTCACTCGCAGCTCGATCTTGCCATCGTCGAGCAGCAGGCGGTCGCCCGCCTTCGCCGACTCGACGAGCGGGGTGTAGGGCGTGAAGATCCTCCCGGCGGCGCCCGGACCGTCCCCGGCGGCAAGTCGCAACTGGTCGCCGGGCTTCAGGGTCAGCGGCGTGCCGCCCGGCAGCGTCGTGGTGCGGATCTTCGGCCCGCTCAGGTCCTGCATCACGGCGATGTGCCGGCCGGCCCGCCGCGCGGCTTCGCGGATGACGACGAACGCGGCCCGGTGGGACTCGTGGGTGCCGTGCGAGAAGTTCAACCGGAAGACGTCGACTCCCGAGGCGATCAGGCGCTCGACGACGGCCGGCGCGGCGCTGGCGGGGCCGATCGTGGCAACGATCTTGGTGTGGCGCATGCGACTCATGCGAACGGATCGACGAGCGCCTTGGGAATGATCATCGCCTCCGCGTCGGAGAGTGCCTCGTTCAGCGCGCCCAGCCCGTAGGTTTTCGCGCCGATCGCGCCGAACGGCACCTCCGGGTGCTCGGCGAGCACGGAGAGCGCGCGCAGGAAGTGCCGGGGCTCGCTGCCCCAGCAGCCGCGGATCTCGAGGTGCTTGCGATTGATCTGGCGGTGCGCGTTGACGGCGGCGTCGCCGACGTCGGTGTAGTGGCCGGCGATGACGTAGCGCCCGCCGACCCGCACGACATCGAGGCCTTCACCGATCGCGCTCGCCGCGCCGGCCGCCTCGATCGCCACGTCGGCCCCCTCGCCGTGAGTCGCGGCCAGCACCGCCTCGAGCCGGTCGGCTGGCGCGGTCGTCCGAATGTCGATGGCCAGCGCGGCGCCCATGCGGCGGGCCAGCGCGAGGCGATCGTCGGGAGCGCCGAGCGCGATGATCGGGGATGCCCCGGCCAGCCTGGCGAGCGCAATCGCGCACAACCCGACGGCGCCGGTGCCCTGGACGACGACCGCGTCGCCCAGGCGGATCTCCGCCCGCTCGACGATGTGCACGGCGGTCAACAGGCCGCAGCCGCCGCCGATGTAGTCGTCGACGGAGACCTGCGGCGGCAGCCGCGCGATCGCGACGCCAGGCTCGAGGTAGACGGCCTGCGCCCAGCCGCCGTAGAGCCCCTCGTCCGCCGAATCGGTGATGCCGTAGACGCGGCGCGCGCTGCAACGCGTCGGCGTCCGGTGCACGGTGCAGGCGCGGCAGCGGCCGCAGGTGCGGTGGACGTCGAAGAACACCGCGCGATCGCCTTCGCGGATCGAAGCGCCGTCGATGCCGGTCAGGGGACCGCGTGCGGCTTCGATCACGCCGGCCGACACGTGGCCGGGAATAATCGGATACGGCACGCCCGACAGCCGTCCGTGCCAGAGGTGGACGTCGGTGCCGCAGACCTCGGAGCGCTCGGTTCTGAGCAGCGCGCCGCCGGGCGGCAGATCGGGCCGAGGGAACGCGCGCAGTTCGATCGGCGCGCGCGGCGCGGTCATCACGGCCGCGAGAATGTCCGACACCCGTTTACGTTATCCTTGATGGAGTGCTGATTCAAACCCTGGCGGCGCTGTGGGCCGCCGGAACACTCGCCGCGCCGGCGCAGGCGCCAGCCTACGCGGCAAAGAAGGCGCGCAAACACTTCATCAGCCTCACGCTCGAGCGCCAGTTCGTGCAGCCGTACTCGTTCGATCGCCACCCCCTGCAGGATCTGCTCGGAAAACCGGTGACCGAGGTGCATCTGCAGCCGTATCAGTACCAGACTCGTGACGGCCAGACGACGGTGTCGGTGCTCAAGTACGACAAGCGCGCGACCGGTATCGGCGCCACGATCTATCCCTTCGGCTCGAGCGAGGGTGCGACGCTGGCGATCCGCGGCAGCATCGAATCGATCCCCGACATCCTGCTGGCCTTCGACGGGCCGGCGCCGGCGCCCACCTACGAACTGACCGGCGGGCGAGCGACCGACATCGGCGCCGGGATCGAGATGAGCGATCGCTCGCCGGGCTGGGGCGTCGGCGCGCACGCCTTCGTCATCGGCGGGGTCGGCCACGCCGAAACCGATCAGCGCAGCGGCAGCCGCTACTTCGGCGAGGGAGGCGGGGGGATCATGTTCGGTCCGTTCGGCGTCGACGTCTCGGTCAAGTACGTCGTCAACCACTTCGACATCCCGCTGGCCCACAGCGTGCACATGATGCCGGTCTGCGTGCGCGGCACGCTGACGTTCTGATGCGCGGCGACGTCGAACGCTGGCTGGCCAGTGCGTGCGCCGACGCCGAGCGTCGCGGACTCGCGGAGCTGAGGCCGCTGCTCGAGGGGCTCGCGCGCTCGACCGAGGCCCTGCGCGAGGCGGACCCGACCTTGAGCGGCGCCGCGGCCGACCCTGACGATGACCGAGATCACACCCCGTAGCCTGCGCGACGCCGCGGCGCTCGTCGAACAGGGCACCCTCTCCCCTGTCGCACTGACGCAGGCCTGCCTCGACCGCATCGCGACCGCCGATGGTGAGCTGCACGCGTTCATCACGGTGACCCGCGATCAGGCACTCGCCGACGCCGCGCGGGCCGAAGCGGAGATCCAGAAGGGCCGCTATCGCGGCGCGCTCCACGGCATCCCCGTCTCGCTGAAGGATCTGGTCGATCTCGCCGGCACGCCGACGACGTCGGGCTCGGCCGTGCCGCCGCGGCGTCCGGATCACGACGCGCCCGTCGCCGCCAATCTCCGCCGCGCCGGGGCGATTGTCGTCGGCAAGACCAACCTGCACGAGTTCGCGTTCGGCACGACCAGCGACGAAACCGCCTTCGGCGTCGTCCGCAATCCGCACGATCGCGCCCGGTCGGCTGGCGGCTCGAGCGGCGGCGCCGCCGTCAGCATCGTCGAAGGCATGTGCTACGCCGCGGTCGGGACCGACACCGGTGGGTCGATCCGCATCCCGTCGGCCGCCTGCGGGATCGTCGGTCTCAAGCCGGACGTCGCCGACCTCTCGATCGAAGACATCGTTCCGCTGAGCACCACGCTGGATCACGTGGGTCCGATGACGCGGACCGTGGCCGATGCCGCGCTCACCTACTTCGCCATGCTCGACGGCGACGCGCGCGCCGATCGCGTGCCGGTGGCCGCCGCCGCGCCGCTGTGGCTCGGCGTTCCGGTCCCGTATTTCTTCGACAAGCTCGACCCCGACGTGCGGCGGCTGTTCGCCGATGCACGAACGTCGCTCGAGCGCGCCGGCCACTCGATCTCGGATGTCGCCATCCAGCACGCCGAGCACACGGCCGAGGTCTACCTGCATATCGTACTGCCGGAAGCGTCGTGGTATCACGCGACGCTGCTCGATCGGTACGCCGACAAGTATTCCCCCGGTGTGCGGCTGCGGCTCGAGATGGGACGCTACATCGCCGCCGAAGACTACGTCCGCGCCATGCGGGCGAGGACGGTGCTGCGTCGCGCGGTCGATCGGGCGCTCGAAGGCGTCGACGCGCTGATGCTGCCTTCGCTGCCGATCGCCGCGCCGCCGTTCGGAGTCACGACCGTCGACGTCGACGGCGCCGCAGAACCGATGCGGGCGATGATGCTGCGACTGACACAGCTCTTCAACATCACCGGACATCCGGCGATCGCCCTGCCGTGCGGACGCGGTGCCGACGGGCTCCCCCGCGGACTGCAGCTCGTCGGCCATCGCGGCGGGACCGAACGGCTGCTCGCCGTGGCGGCAGCCGTGGAGCGCGATCTCGCCGGGCAGGAGACAACATGACGATCAAGCACGTCACGGTTCACCAGGCGCACGCACGGCAGGCCGGCGGCGCCGTGTATCTCGACGTCCGTTCGGTTCCGGAATTCGAGCAGGGCCATCCCACCGGCGCGTTCAACGTGCCGCTCCTGCACCTGGATCCGGCAACCGGGCTGATGCAGCCCAATCCCGATTTCCTGCCGGTCGTCCACGCGAGCTTTTCTCCCGACGCGCCGCTGCTGCTCGGCTGCCGCAGCGGCGTCCGATCCCAGCACGCCTGCGAACTGCTGGCGAGTGCCGGCTATCGCGACCTCGCCAACGTCCTCGGCGGCTTCCACGGGTCGCCGCAGACCGGTGAGGCGGGGTGGACGCAGGAGGGGCTGCCCGTGGAGACCGAGAGCGATCCCTCCCGCACCTACGGCGCGCTGCGGGAGAAAGCTGCCGGAGACCGCTGATTCGTGATCGCGCGCGTCTTCCACCATTGGGAGCGGAAGCTCGCGGCGGTCTCGACCGATCGCGTCGCGCGGCCGTTCGAATGGGGCGTCGACTGGCTGGCGGATGAAGCGGTCCCGGACGGCGATCCGCGCGCGGCGCTGCAGGCGTGGGGGGAAGCGACCGTGGCGCGCAGCGAGGCGTTTTATCACGTCGAGCCGGCGGCCGACTACCAGCTTCACGACGGTACGCTGACCTTCACGAGCGCCGTCCGCTCGCCGCATCTGGAAAACAACACAGTCCACGCCCGCTACTTTCCAGCGGGCGGCGAAAAGGGCCGGCGCCGCGCCGTACTCGTGCTGCCGCAGTGGAACTCGGACGCGAACGGACACGTCGGACTCTGCCGGCTGCTGAACCGCTTCGGCATCTCCGCGCTGCGCTTGAGCCTCCCCTATCACGACCGCCGGATGCCGCCCGAGCTCACCCGCGCCGACTACATCGTCAGCTCGAACATCGGTCGCACCGCGCAGGTGTGCCGGCAGGCGGTGAAAGACGCGCGCCAGGCGATCGCCTGGCTGGAGCGGCAGGGCCACGGCGCGGTCGGCATCCTGGGCACCAGCCTCGGCTCGTGTCTGGCGATGCTCACCACCGCGCACGAGCCGCTCATAACAGCCGCGGCACTCAATCACATCTCTCCCTATTTCGCCGACGTCGTCTGGGAGGGATTGTCGACCCGGCACGTGCGCGAGACGCTCGAGGGGAACGTGACGCTCGATGAGCTGCGGCGCATGTGGCTGCCGATCAGCCCACTGCCGTACATCGAGCAGGTCCGCGGCCGGAGGCTGCTGCTCGTCTATGCGCGGTACGACTTGACCTTCCCGGTCAATCTCTCACGGATGCTGGTGAACGAGTTCCGCAACCACGGCATCGCACACGACCTGAAGATACTGCCGTGCGGCCACTACAGTACCGGCGTCACCCCGTTCAAGTACCTGGACGGCTTTGCGCTGTGCCGTTTCCTCGACCGCGCGCTCGCGTAGACGGCGGTCCCTGCCACGGATCGACAGCTTCGTTGGCACCGGATCGATCACGGGCCCGGAAAGTCGCGCGGCCCGCTCCTCGAGACCACCATCGGCGGCGTCGGCGCACGCCCGGGCGCGCGCAAGATCACCGAGATCGGTCCGCTGAAGGCCGGCGTCCAGCCGCTGTCGATGAGGTGCCGCACTGCCGGCACGTCGCGCGGCAGCCACGCGTAGTCGGCGGCGATCCCGCGCGCGTAGGCGCCCGGATCGATGGTCGCGGCATAAAAGCGCAGATGGTCGCTGACGACGCGATCGGAGTAGACGGTTTCGCGCCGTCCGTCCATCGACACGCGCACGTGCTGATCGGCAAGATGCCAGATCGCGAATTCTCCCCAGTCGAACCACGTCAGGAAGCGTCCGACGAGGCGCTGCTGCACAACGTAGTCAACCGCGGCGGCTTCGGGCATCAGCTGTGGCCGAATCTCGATGTGCGGCAGCCGCATCACGGTCGCGATCGCGACCGCGACAGCCGACAGCGCACCGACAACCGCCATGGCGCGCGGCGCGCTCGCGGCCGGCGCAACTGTAGTGCCGCGCGTCGGGAACACGGGCGCCAGCAGGAACACCGCCGCGAGGCAGAAGAACGCGTCGATGCGGCTCACCCGGATCGCCGCCAGGCCCAGAATGGCGGCGATGGCGAGATGGCGGCTCGGGATGCGCGCGCGACAACGCCACCCCGCAACACAGAGTCCGGCGCCGACCAGCCATCCGAGCCAGAAGCCCGGCGGCAGCGCGTAGATCGGCATCCAGTCGCCGATCATCGGCCGGTCAAAGCCGACCGTTGAATAGATGAAGGTCCACATGTGCACGCCGTACGGATTGATCAGCGTCGCCAGTGCGGACGCTGTCGCGGCCGCCGGGAGAGCCCAGGGTGCGCGCGCCCGGCGACCGAGGGAGAAGACGGTCCAGAGGGCCAGCGTGCCCAGACCGACGATCCATCCGCCGTGCACGTTCACCCAGAAGGCAAAGATCGGCGGCAGCCAGAGGAGCGAACGGCGGTGGCCTTCGGATTCGGTCCGCACGAGCACCGCGAGCATCAGGGCGAAGCAGAGGAGCGAGAACAGCTGGGGGCGGACCGGCAGCGCACGAAGCGTAATCCCGACCGCGGCGAGCGCCACCAGGATGGATCGATAGCGAGGCGCGACGCTGCGCGATGTGCGCCACACGAGCAGGAGCACCAGGCCGATTACGGCGAAGCGCAGCAGGTTGAGCCCCGCCGCGCCGGCGCCGTTGAACGCCGCCGCCATCAACGCTTCCGACAACCACTCGTGGTTGATCCACGGACGGTCGCTGGTGAACGAATACGGATCGACGGTGGTCAGGCGTCCGGCTGCCAGCAGGTCGCGGCCGAACCGAAGGTGCCCCCAGAGATCCGGATCCGCCGGCGCGCGCGACATGAGCAGCGTCCAGGCGCCGATCAGCCAGATCGTCAAGACGCCCCTGAAGTCGCGCGGCAGACTGCCCAGGATGCGTCGCGCCGGCGGAATCTCGGTCATTGACGCGCCGGTTCGACATTGAAGCGGCGTTCTGGCGTGCGCGCGACGTCGTTGGCCAGCTTCGTGTCCGGGGTCAGAGGTACTTGATGATGCCTTGCAGTGCGTCGAAGAGCGCGCCCGCCAGTGCTTTCATGATCGGCGACACGTCGCCCTGCGCGGCAGCATCGACGGCGGTCGCGGTGGTGACGGGATCGGAAACGGCGAGCCACAGTGCAGCCGTGGCGATGACGGCAACGAGCACGCCGACCACACCCACGAGGCTGAGGCTGAACCGGGAGGGCATAGGCGAACGGCCCAGTGTACAACCCGCTCCGGCCGTTCGCTAGTTGGACGGTCACGCTCGCTGAACGGTTCCTCGCAAGGGTGCCAAGGGTGCTAAAGGGGCCAAAGGTGCTAAGGGTGCTGGTGCGAATGGTGCCAAGGGCGCGAAGGCTGCAAGGTGCTAAGGGTGCTGGTGCGAAGGGTGCCAAGGGTGCGAAGGGTGCAGGGTGCGAAGGGTGCAGGGTGCGAAAGGTGCCGAAGCGTGCGAAAGGTGCCAAGCGTGCGAAGGGTGCGAGGTGCGAAGGGGTACCAAGGTGTGGAAGAGTGGCAAGCGTGCCGAGAGGAGCAGCTGCCAGCGCCAAGCTCAGGATATCTGATGCGCGGCTGAGGGCTGAATACCCTCACCCTTAGCACCCTAGCACCAGCACCCTTAGCACCCTTGGCCCCTTTGGCCCCTTTGGCACCTTTGGCACCTTTTTCTGCCGCCGCCCGCTACACTGCGATTTCGACCACCTCGCCGAGCTCGAGCGCCTTGAGCGACGGCAGCAGCTTCTCTCGGTCTCCGACGACGACCGCGAGCAGGCGTGCGGGATCGATGTGCTTGAACGCCGCGGCGGTGGCGTCATCTTCGTCGAGCGCCATCACCTTTGGAATGAACGTGCTGAAGTAGTCGTCGGGCAGGCCGTAGAGCGTGAGCTGCGCGGCACCGCGGGCGATCTGATCGGCGGTTTCGAAGCTCCGCGGATATCCCCGCGTCAGCGATGCGCGGCCGAGGTGGAGCTCTTCACGGGTGATCGGTCGATCGCCGCGGATGGCGCGGATCTCGCCGAGCGCCTCGCGCAGCGCGTCGGCGGTGGCCTCTGACTGGACGCTGGCGTGCAGTACGAACGGCCCGGGCGCGCGACGGAACTCGAACGCCGTTCGCGCCCCGTAGGTATAGCCCTTCTCCTCCCGCAGGTTCATGTTGATCCGGCTGACGAACTGGCCGCCGAGGATCATGTTGGCGACGAGCGCGGCGTGATAGTCGGGCGTCTTGCGCGGCAGGGCGACGTGCCCGATGCGCAGCTCCGACTGCGCCGCGCCGGCGCGGTGCACCAGCGCCAGCTTCGCGGCGGGCACCGGCGGGTTGGCAAACGCGTCGGGATCGGCCACCGGCCCGTCCGGCTGCGCCTGCCAGCCGTCGAATGCGCGGCGCACCGCGTCGATCATCGCCGCGTGCGTCGCATCCCCCACCGCGATCACCGTCGTCCGCGACGGCACGAACGCACGGCGGTGGAACGCGACGATGTCGCGGATCATCAGGGAGCGGAGCGCGCCTTCGGACCCGATCGGCAGATGGCCGTACGGATGGTTGCGGTAGATCAGCTGCATGAACGCGCGGTCGGCCAGCGCCGGCGGCATGTCCTTGAGCTGCAACAGCCGGTTGAGCCGCAGATCGCGGACGCGATCGAATTCACGCTGCTCGAAGCGTGGCGCCGCCAGCATGTCGCGCAGCAGCTCCAGTCCTTGGCCGAGATGCCGTTCGAGCGTCGTCAACGACATCACGGTGGCGTCATGACCGACCTCGAGATCCAGCTGAGCGCCGATGCGTCCGAGCGCCTCGTGCACGTCGAGCGCGGAACGGTCGCCCGCGCCCTCGTCGAGCATGTCGCCGGTGATCGCCGCCAGCCCCGGGCGATCCGGCGGATCCGACGAGGCGCCGACCGGCACGAGCACCAGGAGCGCCACGAGCGGCACCTGGTTGTGCGAGACGGTCCAGACTCGCAGACCGTTGTCCAGAACGGTGCGCTGGATCTCAGGAAAGCGGAATCGTGGGTCCGCGCCGAGCGCCGGCAGGCGGCTGCGATCGACGGACATTACGAGACCGCCACCGGCTCGGACTCGGGAAGCGCCAGCGCGACACGGCCGCGCGGCACCAGGCTGAGGATGACGCGCCCGGCCGGCCGCAGCACGGCAGCGGCCGCCCGCTGCAGCGCCTGCGGCGTCGCTGAGCGGTATCGATCGAGATCCTTGGCGAAGTACCCCGGGTCACCAAGGAACGTGTTGTAGGCGTTCAGCTGATCCGATTTGCCGCCGAACCCGCCGACCGTCTGCAGGCGGAAGAGAAAATGCGCCTCCGCCTGCGCGAGGCACCGATCGACCTCCTGTTCGGTCGGCCCGCGGTCGCTGACGTCGGCGATCTCCCTGGCGATCGCGCGCTCGACTTCCGCCAGCGTTCGCCCTGGCGCCGCGGTCGCGACGATCTGGAAGAAGCTGCCGCCCTCGCGCGAGTTCTGCGAAGCCGCCACCTCCGTGGCGATCCGCTGGTCGTAGACGAGCGCCCGATACAGGCGCGACGTCTTGCCGCTCGCCAGGACCTCCGCGAGCAGATCGAGCTCGGCGTCGCCCGCGGCGAACAGCGCCTGCGAGTGCCACGCCATGTAGAGCCGCGGCAGCTCGACGCGATCCTCGAGCACCAGCCGCAGGTCGTCGGCGCGCGGCGCAGGCTCGGCCAGCTGCACGCGCTCGGGCCTGATGCCGCCCGCGATCTCGTCGAAGTACTGCGCGGCCAGCGCGAGGCCGTGCTCGGGATCGATGTCGCCGGCCAGCGCCAGCGAGGCGTTGCGCGGGTGGTAGTAACGCTCGAAGAAGGCCCGCACGTCGTCGATGTGGGCGGCGCGGATGTCGTCGGCCGCGCCAATGGTCAACCAGTGATACGGATGGTCCGGCGGATAGAGCGCCGCCACGATCGCCATGCCGGCCAGGCCGTAGGGGCGGTTCTCGTAGTTCTGCCGCCGCTCGTTGAGGACGACCTCACGCTGGTTCTCGAACTTGGCGTCGGTGAGCGCCGGCAGTAGATAGCCCATCCGGTCCGACTCCATCCACAACGCCAGATCGAGCGCGTTGGTCGGCACCACTTCCCAGTAGTTGGTCCGATCGGCGTTTGTCGATCCGTTCAGCGCCGCCCCCGCCTCCTGCAGCGGATGAAAGTAGCCGCGATCGTAGTGCTGCGAGCCCTCGAACATCAGGTGCTCGAACAGGTGCGCGAATCCGGTCCGTCCGGGCGTCTCGTTCTTCGAGCCGACGTGATACCAGAGATTGACCGCCACGATCGGAACGGCATGGTCCTCGTGGACGAGCACGTCGAGTCCGTTGGCGAGCGTGTGCTTGCTGAAAGAGATGTCCATCGCTACCAGGCGACGATGGCGCGCTCGCGGCGAAGGTCAGCACCGCCCCGGAGCTGCCCGCTCGCCGGGTCGATGCCGGCGGCGACGACACCGGTCGAGATCCCATTCGGCGGACGGGCCAGCAGCACGTGCCCGCGCGCCCTCAGCTCGTCGAGGACGGCGCGCGGCAGGCTCGTCTCCACCTCGAGCACCCCTGGCTGCGTCCGGTGATCGTCGAACGAGCTGACCGGGTGGAGCGAGTTGACGCGCGGCGCCTCGATGGCCGCCTGCACGTCCATGCCGAAGTCGATGATGTTCAGCAGCACGAGCAGAATCTGTTGATCCTGACTGTCGCCGCCCGGCGTGCCGATGGCGAGAAACGGCTTGCCGTCCTTGAGGACCACGGTCGGTGTCAGCGTCGTGCGCGGCCGTTTGCCCCCGGCGAGTACGTTCGGGCTCGACGGGTCGAGATGGAACGCCTGCATCCGGTTGCTCATCGGCACGCCGGTCCGGCCAGCGATGAAGGCGCCGCCGAGAATCCAGCCGGAACTTGGAGTCGCGGAGAACAGGTTGCCGGCGGCGTCGACGACCTGCAGCGACGTCGTGTCGCCATGTTCGGGTGGATCCCCTGCCGGAACCGCGACGCCGCCGGCAGCGCGCGAATCGGCGGCCGGCAGATGCCGATCGCCTGGCATCGACGCGCTCGCGTGGAACGGATCGCCGGGTCGCTGTTCGAGGCTGGCGCGCTTCGGATCGATGAGCGCGCGCCGCGCCACGGCATACGGCGCCGACAGCAAGACGTCGCCGGGCACCCTCACGAAGTCGGGATCGCCGTAGTAGCGATCCCGATCCGCGTAGGCGAGCTTGATCGCCTCGACGGTCGTGTGCAGCGCGTCGGCCGATCCCGCCCCCATCGCGTGCAGGTCGAAGCCCTCGAGAATGCGGAGCGCTTCCAGCAGCGACGGTCCCTGGTTCCAGAAACCGGCCTTGTAGACCGTGTAGCCGCGGTAGGGGGCCGATGCGGGCTCCTCGACTCTGCCCGCGTACGACCCCAGGTCGTCTTCGGTCATCACGCCGCCGGCCTCGCGAACCGCCGCCACCATCTCGTGCGCGATCGGTCCCTTGTAGAAAGCGTCGCGTCCGGCCTGGATGGCCTGCTCGCGCGTCGCACCGCGCGCAAGCGCCGCCTGCTCGGCAGCCGCCAGCAACCGCAGCGTCGCCGCCAGGTTCGGCTGACGGAACACCTCGCCGACCGCTGTGAGCCTCCCGCCCGGATAGTAGGTCTCCATCGTCCAGGCGTACGGCTCGCAATTGCGGCGCTCCGTCTCGAAGTAGTGATGCAGGAACTCGTACATCGGGAAGCCGTCGGCAAGCGCGATCGCCGGCTGCAGGACCTCGGAGAGCGATCTCGTTCCATAACGGGCCAGCGCGATCGACGCCGAGTCGACGGCGGCCGGCAGCGTCGCGCCGAGTGGTCCGTTGCCCGGGATGGCATTCTTGCCGGCGAACAGCCGCGGATCGGCGGCGCGCGGCGCGGGTCCCTGACCGTTGATGACGACGACGCGCTGGTCACGCGCCGAATAGATGATGATCGGGGCCTCGCCGCCCAGGCCGAAATGCGAGATCTCGGTGACGGCCGCGGCGAAGATCGAGGCCACGCCGGCGTCGACCGCGTTGCCGCCCGCCGTCATCACCCGCGCGCCCGCGTCGGCGGTGAAGCTGCGGCCGGCCGCCACGATGCCATGCCGCGCGTGGACCTCGCCGCGAATCGACCCTGCACCCTGCGCCGACAGCGTCGCGCCCGCGAGCACGATGGCCGCGACAATGCGCGAGCGGTGGCGGGGAGCCATTCACTGCGCATCCTATTACGGATCGCGGCGGGCCCGTACCTTTGACCCGGGTCGACGCTCGAGTGAATCGACGACGCGGATGCGGGTCTACCGCACCTGCGTCAGCGGAATCGCTTTCGATTGCGGTTTGAGGGCGAGGATGGCCAGCTGCGACGCGAGCCTCTCCGCCACCTGCCGGAAGGACTGAGCCGCGCCCGAGTCCGGCTCTCCGATCACGATCGGCACGCCGGTATCGCCGCCGACGCGGATCGGCTCGTAGATCGGGATCCGGCCCAGAAACGGCACGCGCGTCTCGGCCGCCAGCGCCTCGCCGCCCCCCTTGCCGAAGATGTCGCTCTCGGTATGACAGGTCGGGCACACGAAATGGCTCATGTTCTCGATGAGCCCCATCGGCGGCACGTTCAGCTTTTCGTACATCTTCACGGCGCGGCGCGTATCGGCGACCGAGACCGTCTGCGGCGTGGTCACCAGCACCGCGCCGGCGACCGGGATCGACTGGCTGAGGCTGAGCGCCACGTCGCCGGTCCCGGGAGGCAGGTCGACGATGAGGTAATCCACCTCGTCCCAGGCCACTTCGCGGAAGAACTGCTGCACGACCCCGTGCAGCATCGGACCGCGCCAGATCACCGGCGTGTCGTCCTTGGTCAGGAAAGCCATCGACACGAGCTGGATGCCGTACTGCGTCGCGGGCACGATGCGGCGTCCGTCCGTGCCGAGCTCGGTCTGGATGCCGAGCATGATCGGCACGTTGGGACCGTAGATGTCGCCGTCGATCATCGCGACGCGCGCCCCCGCCTGACTGAGCGCGATCGCGAGGTTCACCGAGACGGTCGTCTTCCCCACGCCGCCCTTGCCGGCGCCCACGGCCACCACGTTCTTGACGCCGGCGACCGGCTGCTTCGACAGATCGCCGACCACCGCGGGCCGCACCCGCGCCGTCATGGTGACGTCGACCTTCGCGACACCGGGCAGCTTCGCCACCACGGCGCCGGCGTCCTGGCCGACCTGCGTGCGCGTCGACGCGCCGAACACCGCCTGCTCGATCGCCAGCGACACGCGGCCGCCGTCGATCTGCACCTCTTTGACGTATTTCGCGGCGACGATGTCGCGCTCGACGAGCGGATCGCGCACGCCGCGCAGCGCCTCGAGCACCGCCGCCTCAGTCACCTGCGACGCAGATTTCCACATGTCCACATTCCCTGATTTCCAAAACGCGCTAGATTCGCTCGGCGGCGATCTTTCCCACCACCGGCAGCCTGAACTCCTCGCCCTGGTACGCCTTGAACATCAGCAGCAGCCAGAGAATCGCCGACGCGGGCAGGATGACCACGACGAACACGAGCGCTCCCAGAATCGGCACGATCTGCACGAGGATGTCGATGGCGACCAGCGCCGCGAAGACGAGGATCGACTGCAGGGCGTGAAAGCGCACGAAGCGGTTTTCCTTCTCGACCACCAGGAAGATGATGCCGGTGACAAACCCCACCAGGTAGGTCAGCGCCGCCGCCAGATTCGCTTCGAGACCGGTCGACGTCTTCTCGGTGTGCTGCGGCGACATCAGCCGGCGCGGCGCCCCGTGCCCTCCGCGTCGCTGCCGGCGAAGAGCGCCCGTACATCGTTGTGGAGCAGCACCCAGTAAGTGTAGATCGCCAGGGCGGTGCCGAACGGCAGGACGAACAGGTTGACGACGGAGATCGCCAGGGCGCCGGTGCGCGCCGCCGGGCGGTAGCGGCGCAAGCCGCTGCCGACCCAGGTGTTGGCCCAGCCGCCGAGCGCCAGGGCCGCGGCGAACAGCACGAACAGCAGCGCGGTGAAGGTGGCGGTGAAGACGTCGGTGCGCGCGCCGTGCGCGATCGCGGCCGCGCCGACCGCCAGCAGCAGCAGCGAGAGCGCCAGCAGCAACCCCATGCCGCCCCACGCGAGTTGGAGCAGGCCGAGCAGGTTGACGTGCGGCTTCATACCCGGCTATCGAATGCGGATGCTTGCGTCGACGATGGTGTCGCGGATCCCGGCGGCGCTCAGCCGGAAGCGAATCTGCGCGCCGTCGCGCACGCCGGCGGGAATGCGGACGCGGACGGACTGACGACCCGGCAGATCGCCGCGGCCGCCGCAGTCGACGCACCACGCGTCCCACACTTCCCCGCGCCCGCCGCAGCTCTCGCAGGTGCGCGTCACCGCCATCGACAACGCCACCATCGCGCCCCAGAACGCCTCGCGCGGGGTGACGACGATGTCGGGCGGGCGGGCGGCACGCCCCGGCGCGCCGAAGAAGTCACGCTGCATCCGGTCGAGGACCGACAGCACCGAGGGGAAGTCGAGATGGACTTCGTCGGCCAGCATCCCCGTCAGCTGTACGCAGGTGTCGTCGCCCGAGATGTCGGGATGATATCGGCGAGTCAGCTGCCGGTGCGCCCGCTTGATCTCATCGGCCCCGGCGTCGGGCGAGACGCCGAGGACGTCGTAGTAGTCGCGCATACGCGCTCAAAAGGACGTTACCATGCTCCGACATGGCCGACATCAAGGAATGTCCGCTCTGCGGCGAGACGATGCGCCTCCGGGTCAGCGAGCGTACGGACGCCATCCCCGGTACAGGACAGGTCTCGACCCGCACCATTGGCGAGTGGGTCTGTCCCGAGTGCGATTACTGGGAAGAGGCCGAAAGCGGGAAATGAGGCTAGCGGGCGCCGAGGGTCAACAGCATTTCCTTGCGGATCGCATCGTCGAAGTCCTCGAACTTGAGCGCACTTTCGCACTCGTCGCAGAGCACCTCGATTACGGCGGGACGCCCTTCGTCGTTCACTTCGACGCGTGAATCGTCCAGATGGACGACGTGCATCTGCAGGGTCTTGATCAGAAAGTTCCGGGCGTTCCCGCAACTCGGGCAGGTCAACGGCATTTTGAAATTGTATTTGCTCGCTCAGGCGGAACGCAATCTATTCCTCGTCGTCGTCTTCGTCGAACTCGGACGGGTCGCCGAGACGGAGGATCTGACCCGAGTTGTGGCCGGCGAGAATGCAGTGCGGCCCCTTGGCCTCGAGCGACACGACGGCAACGTCCCACGGCCGGGCACGGTAGGCGGCAGCCACGCAGCCACACGGCAGCCCTTCGAGCGCTTCGAGCTCGAAAATCGTGCCTGTCGGCCTGACGGAGCTGATGGAGCTCATGGACGCCGCTGTGAGTGCCATAACCCTATACCTCCGATCGTCGAAACCGCCCGGTGCGGCTGACGTCTGGCGGCCCTCTCTGCAATCTCGGGACCAGTTATTGGCTTAGACAGCGTATCGGTGTCTCCGGTTCCCTTCTGCAGCGAAGTTACAGAAAGATAACGATTTGGCTCGCCCGCTCCTCTTTAGGCCGAGCCAGCCTCACTGACCTCGCTGCATGACAATTCATGGCACTGTGCGGTCTGCGCCCACGGGCGTCGCCGGAAATAGCTCAGCGCTTGAGGTTTACCTTGAGGTGACAAAAATTGTGTGCCCGACCGCCACATTTCGACAAATGGTAACGTCCTAGACCCGCCTGAAAGTATGAGACCGGCCCGAGGCGGACACCCAGGTGACGCCCCCGACATCCCCCTTGTCCCCCGGCTGACTGACAGCCTGGACGAACAGCGCCTTGAATGAGTCCGGGAGCACGTCTCCGAGGCTGCCGCGTCCCGCTGAAAACGCGCCGTCCTTCAGCCCGCTCGACAGATACAGGCGGTCGCGCGCGCGAGTCAGTGCCACATAGAGCAGCCGTTTCGTCTCTTCGCGCTCGCGCCGGCGCTCGTCCTCGTCGCTCTCGGACACGAACGGGCCGACCGTCACCTCGTCCGCCGACACGCGTACGGGACGGGGGAACCCGCTCGCGCCCTTGGCCAGGTTGACCACGAACACGATCGGGAACTCGAGCCCCTTCGACGCGTGAACCGTCATCAGGTTCACCGCATCGACCGCCTCCAGCACGGCATTGGACTCGTCGCCGGCGGTCAGCGAGTCGAGGTGGTCGGCGATGCGCGGCAGGGTGGCATACCCGCCGTTCTGGATGCGGCGGATCACGCCGCGGAGTTTCTTCACGTTCTCCCAGGCCTGCGAGGCGCGGGCACCTCGCAACTCGTAGGCATACGCGGTTTCCGGAATCAGCTCTTCGATCAGATCCGCCGGCGGAATCCGGTCCACCCGTCTCAGCCATCCGGGCACGGAGCGCCGGGCCAGCGCCAGCGCCGCGCGGTCGTCCTCGTCGAGCGCTTCGAGCGGAACGTCCGCGCCGGTGATCGATGCCGCCAGATGGGGCGCCAGTCGCGCCAGCGCCACATCCGACAACCGGACGAAGCGCGATCGCAGGAACGCCGCCGCACGGAGATCCGAGGAAGGATTGGCGAGGTAGCGGATGAGGGCCGAGAGATCTTTGATCTCGTCGGCATCGAAGAAGCCGAGCCCTTTGTAGACGTAGGCCGGGATGCCGCGCGCCTCGAGCGCCGCTTCGAACTCGCGATGGCTCGCGCGCGAGCGGAAGAGGATGCCGACGTCGCCCGGACGGGCCGAGCGGCGAACGCCCGTGTCCCGGTCGCGCACGGTTTCGCCGCGCAGCAGCCGCGCAATCTCGTCCGCCACCGCGGCGGCGCAGTCCTCCGCGTCAGCGGCCGCGACGATGCCAAGCGCTCCGCCATGCTCGACGGCGTCAACCGGGAACATGTCGCCGCGGTCGTAGGTGAACTCGTCCACACGCCGGGCATGCTGCGCGAGTTCGCCGCAGACGTCGTTGACGAAGGCCAGCAGCTCCGGCACGGCACGGAAGCTGCGCGAGATGGAGCGCCGAGCCGACGAGCCCGGACGCAGCGAGTCGATGAAACCGCCCGCCTCGTGCAGCATGGCGCTTTCGGCGTCGCGGAAGCGGTAGATCGACTGCTTGCGGTCGCCGACGATGAAGATGGAAGGGTTGGCGGCGAGGCCGAGCCCTTCGCCCCACGATTTCACGAGCAGCGAGATGAGCTCCCACTGCTTGCGGCTCGTGTCCTGGAACTCGTCCACGAGCACGTGGTGGTAGCGCCCTTCCAGCCGGTAGCGGCTCTGCGAGAACTCGTCCATCCGGGTGAGCAGCTGCACCGCCCTCTGCAGGACGTCGGAGAAATCGAGGAGCGAGCGCTCGTTGAGCGCCGTCTGGTATTGCGCCAGCGCGATCGCGAACATGCGGCGGACGCCGCGGGCGAGCACGACGTTCAGATCGCGCGCCATGGCACGCACGACGTCGGCGACGGCCGGACCGAGGCGCAGCGCTTCCTGGCGGTGGCGCCGCCCGGCTTCGGGACTGGGGTAGTCGCCGGCCGTGTACGGATAGATGCGATCGCTCGTTCGCGGCTTGCCGTCTGCCTTGAGAAAATGCGCCGCGGCGCGGGTGATCAGGCCGCGGACGGCGGCATTGGGCGCCGCGCGGAATTGATCCAGCCGCCGCAGATCCTGCGCGAGCAGCCGATACCGAGGCTGCGACAGCGGCCCGGCGTCGAGAAACGTTTCGAGGCCGCCCGGCCCGCCCGCGGTGGCCAACACGTCCTGCAGCGCCTCGATCGCGAGACGGCAGACGGTGTCAGCCGTCAGCCCCGATGGACCGCGGACCAGAAAACGATCGAGCACGTCCGACGCCACCAGTCGCCGCTGCAGCAGGTGCGCCAGCCCCTCGCGTGTCCGATTCAGGCCGAGCTGCGCCAGCACCAGCGCAACCTCAGGCTCGCGCCTGGCGAGGCCGATGAAGATCGCCAGCGACTTGTCGAGCGATCGCTCGACGAGCCTCGGCACCTCGGTCTCGTCGGCCATGCCGAAGCCGGGGTCCAGGTCCGCTTCCAGCGGGAATTCGCGCAGGAGCGACAGGCAGAACGCGTCGATGGTGCTGATCTGGATGTCGGCGAGCCGGTCGCGCAGCGCCGTCCAGCGCGTGCGATCGATGGCCGAGCGCGCCGCCGCCGTGCGCAGCTCGCGGATGATGCGCTCGCGCATCTCCGCGGCAGCCTTGCGCGTGAACGTGATCGCCAGGATGTTGGCGGGATCAATGCCCCTGGCCAGCAGGTTGACGTAGCGCGCCACGAGCACACTCGTCTTGCCGGTGCCTGCCGAGGCCTCGAGCACGACGTTCTGCGCCGGATCGGTGGCGAAGGCGCGCGCTTCGACGTCCGGATCCCTGACCTCCGGCGTCGGTGTGCGGTCGTCTCCAAACAGCGACGGCTGATCGCTCATTTCTCGAACTCGTCGCCGACGTAGTCCTTGCGACAGACGCCCGCGTACTGGCACCAGTTGCAGAGAAACGGCTCGTCGGGCTGCACCGGGAACTCGCCGCGCTCGATCGCGTCGACGGTGGCGAGCAGACGCGCCTCCCCGTCGGCCATCGCCTTTGCCGCGTTCTGCACCTCGACGAACGGCGTCTTTTCCTTGAACGCGACATACCCTGCACGGCCGACCGTCCAGGTCCGTCCATGCCGGCCGCGGAGCGCCTGGGTGGCGCACGCGCCGTACACCGGCAGCTGCAGCGACCGCTTCCGTTCCGGCGCCCGGCCGAGTTTGTAGTCGACGAGACGGAGCGTGCCGTCGGCCAGCAGGTCGATCCGGTCGGCCTTCGATCGGAGCGCCAGCTCGCGGCTGGCCTCCGCATCGTGAAACGTGAACCGCCCCTCGAGCTCGTATTCGAGCAGCCGCTCCACCACCTCGACCTCGTCGTCGAGCTCGAACGCGAAGGCACGCTCGCCGAAACCGGCCGCGGCCGCCGAGCCCAGCAGCAGCGTGCGCTCGAGCGCGCGGTCGCTTTCGGGCAGACGCGCCAGACGGCGTTCGGCGACCGCGTCGAAGAGCACCAGCGCGTCGGCGACGTTCGATACCGTGATCGCGCCATGGCCGGCCGCCTGCCACTCGCGGAAGAACGCCTCGAACACCTCGTGCACGAAACGGCCGCGTTCCTGCGCGGTCATCCAGGCCTCGCGATCGCGCTCCTCAGGCAGCCGCAGCACGTGCGCGGCGAAGTATTTGAACGGGCACTCGAGATAGCGTTCGAGCTTCGAGACAGCATAGACGCCCGGCGCGCGCGGACCGATGCCGCCGCGGAAACGCGGCGCGGCAAACGCGCGCGCCCGGCGCAGCTCGAGCCATGCCGACGGCCTGCTGTCGAGGGCCGGCAGCCGATCGGCGCCGCCGACGAGCGCCTCGTGGACGAAGAGCGGTTCCGGCGCAGCGGCGCCCGCCAGGGCCGGCGGCGCCACCAGACGCTCGATCGGCAGGCCCGTCGCATCCACGTCGTCGAGCAGCGGTGACGGCGAGACGATCGCGTCGTCTTCGAGCGTGAACGTCGAGAGCGAGACGCGCCGCTTCGGCAGGCGCAGCAGATCCTGAAATCGCGTCCGCGAGGCGGCGAGCCGATCGTGATCCGACGGCCAGCCGAGCGGCGACAGCAGCGACGCGGGATAGAAGACGTTGCGGGTGCCGCGCTCGGGCCAGTCGCTCTCGACCAGGCCGACGAGCCGCAGTTCGTCGAGATCGGCGTAGCGGGCGGCCTCGGCGTCCAGCAGCCGAAGGCCGGCGTCTCCCATGCGCGGCGAAAACGTCTGCGCCTCGATCCAGCGTCGCACCGCGCCGGAGAGTTCGCCGACGGTCAGCGGCTGTGGATCGCGCGACGCATGCGCCTGGCGCAGCGTCGCGAGCGCCGCGAGCACGGCGCCGCGCGCGCGCATGTGGCGCTCGTACCAGGAATCGGACGGCTGCGGCAGGCACTCGTGGGAGGCGATGAAACCCAGGATCCCGTCGATCTGTTGCGGCGCGGTCGGCGCGTCGGCCGCCGTTTGCAGGACTTCGACGGCGGCGACGACGCCGGGAGGCGCCACGGTGCGCAGCCCTTCGAGATCGCCGAGATACTTCCCAGCCGCCAGGCGGCGATCGAGCCCGTGCACGTCGGCGAGCCCGAGCGTCCCGTCCGGTCCCGGGAACGCAAAGTGCGGGCTGCGCAGCAGTTCGATCAGCGCGGCGCGGGTGAAGTCGGCGGCCATCGCGGCAAAGACGAGATCGACCGCCGCGGCGAACGGCTCGCCGGCGAGCGGCAGCGAATCGAGCGCCTGGCAGGAGAGCCGCGCGTCGGCGAACACCTGACGTGCGAGATAGATGTAGGGCAGCGGCCGCTGATAGACGACGCCAAGACGGCTGGTGTCACCGCCTGCGGCCTCGATGCGCGCGGCGATCCGGGCGACGGCGGCGAGCTCTTCCTCGCGATCGCGGCAGACGAAGGGCCGGGCGGTCCCATACGACGGGTCCTCCGGCACGCCGTCGGGAACCATCAACATCGGCGGCGGTTCGGTACCCGACTCGCAGGTGAGATCGACGATTCCTGGCAGCAGGCTCTCGTGGAAACGCAGGTAGGAGCCGGACTCGAGCAGCGCCTCGGTCGCGATGACGTCGATCGCCTCGAGGCCTGGCATCCGCGCCAGCAGATCGAAGTCCGCCGTCCAGAGCCCCTTGGGATCGGCGGCCTGATCCGCCACGGTGACGACCACCTTGCGGAAGAGCGGCACCGTCGCAGCGAGCGCCAGCGCGCGGATGCCGTGCTCGTCGACCGCTCCCGCGGTCTGACGCTCGAACTCCTCGAATGTGGCCGTGAGGAAAACCGTCTGGGCCAGTAGACGCGCGGCGCCGCGATCGATCTCGACCGCCGGCTGCAGCGAGCCGCGCACGAGGCGATCGAAGTCGGCGACGCTGCGATGATGCCGGCGCAGCGCGTCATAGAGCGCGAGGATCTCGCGGACCAGACCGGGCCGCAGATTGAAAGGCGGTTCGGCGCCCGACTCATGAGCCGCGCGCGCCGCCTTGCGCAGGAGCACTTCCCGCTCGAACGGCGACAGCGCCGGCGGCGCGCCGGGCAGGCGGGCATGGATCGCCTCGTAGAACTCGTCCCGGGTCATCAGCTGGCCGGGGGCGAGCCCGCGGTCCTGCCGAAGCAGCTCCTCGGCCGCGCTGCGAGTCGGCACGATGACGGCGCATTCGCTGGGCACGAGCGGGCGCGGCAGGCTCTCGAAGATCGCCCGCTGAAACGCGCGCAGGTCGGCGGCGCGGAGGAGACGGGTCGTCCGCGGCGTGATCACGACGCCGCGGGCGCACGCGTCGACGCCAGCCGCGCCAACTGGTCGGCCGCGCGATCGAACAGCAGCATCGCGCCGGCCGCCGCCGACGAGGCCTGCCACGCCTGTTGCATGTTGCCCGACGCGATCGCCTTCAGGCGCCGGTCCGCCGCCTCCAGCGCCAGCGTCACCGCGTTGCGCAGCATCTCGTGGGCGGCGGCGGCTTCCGGCGGCACCGGCGTCGCGGCGAGCTGCCGCAGCGCCGTACTGGTCCGCGCCGACAGGCTCACGAGATGGATGCGCGCGGGGCCAGCGAGCAGGCGGATGTCGTCGAGCGCCGACCGAGACGTGCGCATCACCGCGAGCGCCCCGGCGATGCCGCGCTGGTAGGCCTGGATGACGGCCACGCGCGCCGCGAAGCTGTCCTGCGCCAGCCGCAGACGGCGCGCCGAGTCCAGCTGGGCGTCGAGCGCCGCAAGCGCGGACGCCATCTCGTTCGGTCGCCGCTGTCCGAGACGGTCGTCCTCGCGCAGTATCCGCTGCATCAGGTCTTCGACGCCTCGCACGTTGGCCGTCCGGGCATAGCGTCCCGCCTGGGCCAGCGTGCCGTGGATGAGCGTCGAGTAGGCGTGATCGGCCTGGCGCTCGACCGCGAGCGCCCGATCGACGCGCGCCACGAGCGGCGCCGTCCAGTTCGGGTGTCCTTCGATCCCGCCAAGCGCCTGCTGGATCGATGCGAGCAGCGAGGTGCGGTCGGCGGCGTCCGGCGCCAGCGACGCGGCGCGAATCGCCTGCTGCAGCGTCTCCTCCTGGGTGGGCGCCGGCAGGAGGGGGGCCGACGGCGGTTCAGCGACACCCGCCACCAGCGTCAGATCGTAGTTGGGCACGCCGCGGGCGTCGGCGATCGCCCCGTCGAAGAGCACCGCCAGCCGGCCGACGTCCGCGGCGCGGTAGCCATAGTGCTCCGCCGCCCACTTCGTCACGTTCTGCCGCGCCTCGATCGCCATCGTGATCTTGCTCTGCGGATCGGGCGCGAGCGCGATGTCGTTGAGCGCGCGCGTCACCGCGTCGGTCAACAGCGCATAGTCGTTGGCACCTTGCGTCTCGGCGTAGCGCTTCGCGCGGACGCTCTCGGCATAGGCATCGGTCTTGTCCCAGTCGATCGCCGAGGCCGGCAGGCTGAGCAGCTGCACGTCAGACGCCGCAGCGCCGCCGCCGAGCGGCAGCGACACGATGACCCGATCGCCGGCCCGGGCGTATTCGCCGTAGCTGACGATGGTCGATCCATCGCGGAGGAACAAGCGATAGAGCGCCACGTCCGCGGGCGCCTGCGCGCGCGCCGCGACGGCGCCCGATGCCATCAGCGCTACGCAGAGAGCTGAACGAAGCCAGCCTGTGGAAAACATGTGGACGGACGGTGGAAAGCCTGTGGACATTCTGACATGCCGCCAGTATTTTGTGGGCGGTCAGTCCAGATTCCCGCCGCGTGCTGCATGTGGATGCGCCTTCGCGCTTTCTTTCGCTTGCGGGCAGCGGGGCGGGCGCGCAGAATGCTCCTTCCGCCGTGACCGTTCAGCGCTTCGACGAAACTATCAACGGTCGTGCATACCGCATCGAGGTATCCGCGATCGGCACCGATAACTTCCGCGCCCAGATCGCCCGGGCGCCGGGCGGATCGCGCGCGATGATGCCCTTCTACGGACGGACGCCCACTGAAGCCGTCGAACACCTCAGCCGCTGGCTGAGCCTGAATCACGCGCGTCCTCCTTCTCAGGTATAGTGGCGCTCGTGCGCCCGCTCCGCGTCGCCGCTCTTCTTTTGACGTGCGCGGCGCTCGCGTGGTCCGCCGCGGCGCAGGACCGGCAGCCCGATTTCGATCGCATGCTGCAGCAGCAGGCCGACACCGATCAGGCGTGGCGATCGGCCGCCGACGGCCACTTCCAGGCCGAGAAGATCACCTATCGCAGCAGCGCCGGCGATCTCGATATCCCGGCATGGGTGTTCCAGCCTCTCACGATCCGCGGGCCGAAGCAGCACCCGGCCCTCGTCTGGACGCACGAGAACATCCGCGGCCATCTCTACGAGCACTACATCCCCTACGTCCGCGACGCCACCGCCAGAGGCTACGTGGTCATCGCGCCGGAATACCGCGGCAGCGTCGGCTACGGCCAGCCTTTCTATGACGCGATCGACTACGGCGGCAAGGAGGTTGACGATGTCGTGACCGCCGCCGACGTGCTGGTCAGCCGCTACCCCGCCGTCGACCCCGAACGGATCGGCATCATCGGCTGGAGCCACGGCGGCATGATCACGTTACTCGCGATCACGCGCAATCCGGCCAGGTTCAAGGCCGCGGTGGCGATGGTGCCGGTCACCAACCTGTTCCAGCGGCTCGCCTGGAAAGGCACCGATCGCCAGCACGAGCTGATCGATCCCGCCAACCGCTACGGCGGCGTGCCGGGCAGCAGCGAGACCAACGCGATCTACAAGGATCGCTCGCCCCTCTACCAGATCGACAAGCTGCAGATTCCGCTCTACGTCGGCGTCACGCGCAACGATCAGGACGTCAACTTCGAGGAGGACCAGCAGCTCGTCGATGCGCTGCGCGCCCGCAAGCCGGCGCTCGCGACGACGACCATCTACGACAACCCTCCGTTCGGGCACACTTTCGATCGGCAGGTCGACCCGAAGACGTGGGAGCCGCGCAACTTCCGCGAGCAGCGCGATTCCTGGAACCGCGTCTGGGCCTTCCTCGACTGGAATCTCGATCCCTACAACGATTCGGCGAAGAAGCCGGATCGGTAGGCGGCCCCCGTCAGGCGATCTGCGAGGTGCACTGCGGGCAGCGCGTCGCCTTGAGGTTGATCGCCGACTGGCAATAGGGACAAGGCTTGGTCGTCGGTGCCGCCGGACCTTCGACTGAAGCCTTGATCCGGTTCACCTGCTTCACCAGCAGGAACACCACGAAGGCGACGATCAGGAACCCGATCAGGTCGTTGATCAGCTGCCCGTAGGCGATGACCGGGATGCCCTTCGCCTTGGCGTCGGCGAGCGACTGCGGCAGTCCCTTCGAGTGGTCGAGCGTCACGAACAGGCTGCCGAAGTCGACGTGGTTCAGCACCAGCCCGAGCGGCGGCATGATGATGCCTTCCACCAGCGTCGTGACAATCTTGCCGAAGGCGGCGCCGATGATCACGCCGACCGCGAGGTCGACGACGTTGCCGCGCGCGATGAAGATTCGGAACTCTTTCCACATTCGGTGAATCCTCTCAGATGCCCGACGACTTCGTCGTCACGGCGTACAGCGTGTGGTGCGTAAGGATGAAGAGGGTGCGTCGATCGGGGCCGCCGAACAGCAGCTGGATCGGCCGCTCGGGCACGTCGATACGGCCGATCGACGTGCCGGCGCGGTCGAAGACGAAGATCTGACCGTTGGCGACGAACACGTGGCCGGCGCGGTCGGCGACGACGCTCTCGCCACCGCGCTCAGCGAACACCTCCAGGCCGCCGAGCGATCCGTCGGGCCTCACCGTCGCTCGATAGGTGCGGTTCTCGGCCCCGCTCGCCACGTAGACCTGCTCGCCTGGCGCCGCCGTGATGAATCCGGTCGCATCGAGGTTGTTCGACCAGCGCCAGCCCGTCGGATCCATGCCGGCGACGTTGTCGTCGGGGCCCTGCCGGAACACCCGCCCGTGCGGGAGCACCAGACTGCCGTCGGGCGAGACGTAGGCCCGCTCCCGCGGCGTGGTCATGTCTTCGGCGAACATCTGCGCGTTCGTCCGGAATTCGAGCGTGTCGGGATTGAGCTGATCCTTGAACTCGCCGTTGTCCCACACGTTGCCAGGCAGGACGAACCGCGCGCCCGCCGGAGCCGGCCCCGCCTTCGCGTCGAGCACGGCTACCTGGTCGAGCGGCGAGCCCGGGCGGAACGAATAGACCGTGCCCTGCGGTCCCGCGGAGGACTGCACGAGCAGACTGCCGGAGGTGTCGATCGCCAGATTCACGGCGTCGGCCGTGTCGTGCCGTACGACGACCAACCCGCGCGCCGCCGACCACGCGAAGATGCGCTGCTGGCGGTGGTCGACGAAGTAGATCGTGCCATCGGGTCCGGCGGCCGCGCCGGCGATCGCGTCGAAGCCGCCGACGATTTTGTGGACCGCACCGTCCTGCACCGCCGGCGCCGTCGCGGTCGGCGCCGCGGCGGCCGGCGGAAAGTCGAACACGGCGAACTCGTGTTCGCGCACCTCGCGGCCGGTCTTCATGTCCTGGATCGCGTTGTCGTAGGGAAACCTGCTGACGCGGAGAAACGTCCCGCAGCCGCTCTCGTCGCAGGTCCCGTAGCCGCTCTCGGCGTTGACCCGCACGTTGCGGAACCGGATGCCGGTCGAATTGCTGATCCGCGCCGCTGAGGAAAACGGCGCGTGACTCCGTGTCACCCGGTAGGCGTGGTAGTTGTTGATCGCGATGTTCTTCGAGTCGTTGATCTCGAACGAGACCGAATCGGGGCTGCTCGGCGCTTCCTCTTCGGTCTGCGGCGCGTTGACGTCCCAGTTCTCGACGCGATCGAACTTGAACTCGTTGTGCATGTGGTGCTCGACCGAGATCTCGTAGGTGTGGCCGGGCGTCGTCGTGTCGGACACGTAGAAGCCGCCCTGCGCCAGCGTGTTCGCCGACCAGATGTTGGCGAACGAGCCGCCGCCGCCGTGGGTGACCCAGATGCTCGGCTGCTGCGCGCCCCAGCGGCCCGCAGAGAACGGGTTGCCGCCGCGGCCGCCGTCTGCGGTGTTGTAGTACATCGTCCGCGTCTCTTGCGGCAGGAATCCGCCATTGTTGATCTGGACGTCGGACATCAGCGATCGCTCGGCCGACATCCACTTGATCGCCGTCGCGCGCGGGTTGACGCCGCCCGAATAGAAGCCAAGGCCGCTGACGATGTTGGCGCCTCCCTGCGGCGCCTCGAGGATCGCCTGCGGCGCTCCGACGCCCTGGAACCCCGGCGTCGAATCGGGCAGATCGAACTGCGTGCTCTGCGAGTGCAGTGCGATCAGCACGGTGTCGGGCTTCATCACGATCGTCTTCTTGACGATGTAATAGCCGAGTGGAAAGTAGAGAACGGGGTGCTCGGCAATCGCTTTCTGGATCGCGTCGGTGTCGTCGGTCCTGCCGTCCCCCTTCACGCCGAGCGTGTGCACGTTCACCCACTCCGACGTCGGGGGCAGCGACGGCAGCGCCGCGGGCAACGCCGCCGGCAGCGTGGCGAGCGGCTCGAGGCTGACCCGCGTATCGAAGCGGCCGATGCTGTCGTTGGTGACGACGACGCCGTAGTTGTAGTGCGCGACACGGTAAATCGGCGACGGCGCCGCCCGCGTGCGGCCGCTCTCGCGGAATCGCGCCAGGACTGGCACGTTCGCGCACACCGTATTCTCGAACCCGACCTGAGTCGACGGATTCCTCTCGTTGCTGATGAGGACGACGGCCGTCGAGACGTTCTCGAAGCGGCTGTCCTTGACCCACACCTGGTCCGAGTAGCCCGGATCGATATCGACCGCGACCGGAACGTTGCGGATGGTGTTGCGCACCAGCGTGAGCTGGACCATGTGCTCGCGGATCGCGGCGTCGCGCTGCCCGTCGAACGTCGTGTCGATCGCGGTGAACTGCCAGAACGGCGACGTGTTCTCGGTGATGATGCCGTAGCGGCCGCCGGTGATGTGCAGGTCTTCGACCTCGTTGCCGACCTGCATCAGCCCGGCGAGCCCTGAGCCGAGCCGCAGATTCATGTGACTGAGATAGCCATGCTGCGCGACGTGAAACCGGATCGCGGTGGCCGCGGGGTTGCCGTCGCCGATTTCGACGTCGACGTTGCTGATCGCCGAATAGAACGTCACCGGGCTGGCATCGGGCACATCGTCTCGCGGCGGGACCTGGCCGGGTGGCGAAAAGGCCACGCGCGGCGGCGGAGCGCCGCGGCCCGCCCCGCCGGCCCGCCCTCCCGGCACGCCGCCCCCAGGCCCCCCGGCATTGCTGAACATCACCATCAGGCCGATCCCCTTCTGGTAGCCCGGCGTATTCGCTCCGAGCACGAGAACAGGCCGGGTCGCGCCGTAGCCGATCACCCGGACGGCACGCCAGAGATAGAGAGTGCGGGTGATGCGATAGCGCCCGGCGGGGATGAACAGAACACCGCCGTTGGGAGTCGCGGCCGCCTTGTCGATGGCGGCCTGGAGCGGGCCGCTGTCGTCTGCGACGCCGTCCCCTTTCACGGAGGAATCCTGCGGCGTGAGATAGACGGCGGCGGGATCGTCGAGCCGCGAGGTGAAGACGGATTGGGCGGTGGCCGCCGTCGACATCGACAGGACCAGCGCGAGAAACGTTACGACCCGGCGAAGCATCGGGCGGATTATAGCGGCGGCGGTGGCGGCCGCGCCGTAAACTCGAGGCGGCCGTTACCGCGCGTCCGTCAACCGAATCGACTCAGCGATGCGCCGGAAGACGTCCGCGAACGCCGGCGCGTCCGCCTCCGGCACGACGGTCAGGTAGTAGAACAGGCTGCCGTCCGACAGGAACGTCGTGTAGATGTCGACGCGCTCGCGCCCGCCGAGCGCCGACGGGTTGACGAGCGGCGTGAGAAGAGCGCTGCGCTGCGAGATGCGGAGCGCCTGCCGATCACCGCCCGTCTGCAGGCCGGGATTGCCGCGCGCGATGGCGTCCAGAAACGTGTCGGTGGCGGCGTGCAGATCGCGCGAGTTCGACTGGGCGACGCCGAACTCGACGCCGTAGGTGAATACCGTCTGGCCCTTGAGATCCCCATAGCCGTTCGGCGGCACGACCTTCATCGACGTGCGCGAGGCCAGGCTCGTCCAGTCGGACGGAACGGACGCCTGGAACACCTTGCCGCCGCTGATGTCGTGGAACTGCGACGTCGGACGCGGCACCGGATCGCCGGGTCGGCCGACCGAGCGGGCCATCTCGCCGGTTTCGCCGCCGCCGGTGTTCTTGGCGCGCGCCAGTTCCGCCGTCGTCATGGCCTTCGGCAGTCCCGCGAACGCCGTCTTGATCGTCGGAAACTGCGTCGAATCGGGTGGCGCGCCGAGGCTGAGGTGCGAGGCCTCTTCGTCGATGTACTGGGATCGGTTGCCGGGATTCGGATGGTCACTCAGCCACTGTGGGCCGTTGCCGCCGCTCGACTTGGCCTGCGACTCGATCGTCTCGAACATGTGCGCGAGGGCGCGGGGATCGTAGCCGGCGCGGGCCATGATCTGGACGCCGAGGATGTCGGCCTGCTTCTCGAAGTCGCGGCTGTAGCGCATCACGACCGTGCCCAGGCCGAACTGGCTGCCCTGCGTGATCGCGGACCCCGCCGCGCCGCCGACCACGGCGCCGCCGACGGCCCCGGCAATCTGGCCGAGCTGCAGCCACGGATTCTGCGCCTTCGTCATATTGGCGGTGCCGTGGCGCAGCAGGACGTGCGACAGCTCGTGCGCCATGACGCCGGCGACTTCCCCCTCCGACGCGGCGGCGTCGAACATTCCGCGATGCACGAACATCGGGCCACCGGGGAGCGCGAAGGCGTTGATTTCCTTCAGGTTCACCGGGGTGAAGGAATACTCGTAGACCGGTTGCTTGAATTCCGACGGCGCCGATTCGACCAGCCGGTTGCCAAGCCGCGTCAAATACGAATCGATGTTCTCGTCGCGGATGATGGGATACTGCTTGCGGACCTCGGCCGCCGCCTGGCGGCCAAGCTCGACGTCCTGTTGCGGAGTGAACTTGTTCTTGGGCAGCTTGATGACGGTCTGCGCGCCCAGCGCGACGGAGACGGCGACGGCCGCCGCGATGACCGCGCCGGCGACGCAGGCGCGCGGGTGGACGGACATGGTGGTGCTCATATTGTGCGCTGAAAGGATGAACGATGCGTAGATGGCTTGCCGCCGCGCAGGTGTTGGCCCTGGCGACCGTGCCGATCGTGCTGTCGGCGCAGCCGCGCATGCTGAAACTGGTCTCGACCGCATGGCCGCCGTTCACCAACGGCGAGGGGCAGCCGCGGTTTGCGCTCGACCTGGTCGAGAACGCGCTCGGCCGCCTGCACCTCTCGTCGATGACCACGATCGTCAGCCCGTCGGACTACGAGGCGAAGCTCCTGTCGGGCGACTTCGACGGCAGCGCCGCGGCGTGGCGCGATCCGATCCGCGAGCACGTGCTGCTCTTCTCGCGGCCGTATCTCGAGAACCGGCTGGTGCTGGTCGGCCGGCACGGCGCCGACGTGTCCGCCACCACGCTCTCGGCGCTCAAGGGGCGTCGGATCGGAATCGTCGAGGGCTACTCGTACGGCGCGGTGATCGAAGGCAGTGGTCCGGTGTGGGTCCGGACCAGCCACGAGGAAGACAGCCTGTCGGAGCTGCTCCAGGGCCACGTCGACTACGCGCTCATCGACGAGCTCGTCGTGACCTATCTGATCGCCAACCATCCGCAGGAAGCGGCGGCGCGCCTGCAGATCGGCGCCGCGCCAGTGCTGACCCGCGAGCTGTACTTCGCGGTCTCGCGCACGCGCCATGACGCCGAGTCGATCGTCAACGGCTTCAACACCCAGATCCGCAACATGATCAAGGATCGGACCTACCACAAGCTGCTGCACGTCGCCTGGATCAGCGCCGACATCAACGGCGACGGCGTGCCGGAGCTGATACCGGCCAGCGATCACCCGGGACCGGCGGCGCCGACGCATTCGTACTCCCTCTTCTCGCTGCCGGCCGGCACGACGCTGGACGGCACGAAGGAAAGCGTCTTCGTCGGCGGCAAAGTCTACGACAGCTGGTCGGCGGTGCCGGACAGCTACAAGAAATGGGACCCGACACAGCCGGATCCGCGGCAGGTGTCGCCGATCTTCAAGTTCGTCTGGTAGACGGTCAGCGCCTCGCATTGGCATCGCGGAGCTGGACGACCACGGCGAAGAAAAAGCCCGTCGACCACCCGCACATCAGGATTCCCGTCAGCGCCTCGATGCCGACGTCGAAGTGCCAGAGCGGCGGCAGCACGATGTCGCCGTAGCCGGTCGTCGTGTAGGTGACCGCGCTGAAGTAGAGTGCCGACGACAGATCGGCGAGCGCGCCGCTCCAGACGTAGAGTGCGGCCCAGGCGCCGATCTCGGCGAGGTGCAGCAGGACCACCGACACCGCGACGAACACGAGCAGCAGTGTCTCGCGCCACAACGTCTTCGCCTGCGGCGCGACGCGCTGCACCCGGTTGAGCGCGGCGCTGACGCCGACCGCGTGAATCGTCACGCAGAGCGCCATCAGGCCGAAGCCGGCCAGGAGACGTCCGATCACCGCGACGGCTCGTAGACGAGCGCCTGGATCGAGCGGCGCACGCTCTTCGGGAGCGGCCGGCGTGCCAGTTTCATCGCGTACACCTTGGTGGCGACCGCCTCGGCAATCGCCAGCGAGATCTGACGGATCTCGGCAAGCGGCGGATACAACGCGCCCTGGTCGAGATCCCGCTGCCGCACCAGGCCGGCCAGCGTCCGCGCGGCCGTCAGGAAGATGTCGTCAGGCAGCCGGCGCGCGTCGCAGGCGACGGCGCCCAGACCAATGCCCGGGAACACGTAAGCGTTGTTGCCCTGCGCCGGCCGCCAGGTGCGCCCGGCGAGAGTGACGGGCGCAAAGGGACTGCCGCTCGCGAAGATGGCGCGGCCGCCGCTCCAGGCATAGGCTTGCTCGGCCGTGCACTCGGCCTTCGACGTCGGGTTCGACAGCGCGAAGATCACCGGGCGCTCGCTGATTGCGCTCATCCGCTTGATCACCGCCCGCGTGAATGTCCCCGGCGCGCCGGTCGCGCCAATCAGGATGTCGGGCCGGATCGCCTCGATCGCGTCGAGGAAGGCGAGTGGCTCCCGGTCGAGCGCATACGGCAGGTTGTGCTCGAGGAGATCGCGGCGGCGCTTCACGACCAGCCCGTTGACGTCGACGAACGCCAGCCGCTGCCGCGCCTCGTCGCGGCCGAGCCCCTCCTCGACGAGCGCCGCGGCGACGAGGTCGGCGATCCCGGTCGCGGCCGATCCCGCGCCCAGGAACATGATCCGCAGGTCCCTGAACCTGCGGCCGGTCAGGCGGGTCGAGGCATACACGCCGGCAAGCGCCACCGCCGCCGTGCCCTGGATGTCGTCGTTGAAGCAGAGGACCTGATCGCGATAACGGTGCAGGAGGGCGTAGGCGTTGGGCGTGAGGAAGTCCTCGAACTGGATCAGCGCCCGCGGGTAGCGCGCCTGGACGGCCTGCACGAACTCGTCGATCAAATCGAAGTACGCCTTCCCCCGCAGGCGCGGCCGCGGATACCCGAGATAGAGGGCGTCGTCCCGCAGCGCCGCGTTGTCGGTGCCGGCGTCGATCGTGACCGGCAGACACAAGCGGGGATCGATGCCGGCGCAGGCGCTGTAGAGGGCGAGCTTGCCGATCGGAATCCCCATGCCGTTGGCCCCGAGATCGCCGAGGCCGAGGATCCGGTGTCCGTCGGTGACGACGATGACGCGGATGTCGCGCTGCGGCCAGTTGCCGAGGATGCGGCGGATCGATCCGCGTTCGGCCGGCGTGATGAAGAAGCCCTTCGGCTCGCGCGCGATGTGCGAGAACTCGCGGCACGCGTCGCCGACCGTCGGTGTGTAGATGATCGGCAGGATCCGATCGACGTGCGCGATTACCGTCTGATAGAAGAGGCGTTCATTGCGCTCCTGCAGCGACGACAGCAGCATGTAACGGTCAATGTCGCGCGGCAGCCGATCCAGGTTTTCCATGACGCGATCGACCATCCCGCGTTCGGTCGAGACACAGTACGGCAGCAGCCCGGTGAGCCCGAGCCGCTCGCGCTCCTTGCGGGTGAACGTGATGGAGCGATTGAGTGTCTTGTCGCGGAGGATATCGGCACCGCGTTTGCGCGCGGAAGGCATACGCCAAGCAGGAGGCGGGCCGCGGCACAGTCGCGCCGGCGGGTGCTCGAAACTGCTGGAGGCAGAGGACTTCGCGGCCGCATCGCCGCCGCCCGCGCCGCCGCGGCTCCGGCGGGCCGGAGGAACGGCGCGTTTCCGGAGCCCTGGGCGGTCCGCCCCAGGATGTTAGGATGCGCCCGGAGAGCCTGATGTCGCCCCTATCGAGACGCGAATTCGTGGCACTGACCGCCGCCGGCGCGGCCGGCGCGCCATTCCTGGTGGGTGGATTCGCGCCGGCCTCGAACGGCCTGACTGCACAAGAGGTCGTCGAACGCATCAGGAAGAACGTCGGCGTCGACTGGAGCGACGATGGCGTCGACACGTTCAAGGCCGGCGATCCGTCGACCGTGGTGACCGGCGTCGTCACCACGTCGATGGCAACGCTGGAGGTGCTGCGGAAGGCGGTCCAGGCCGGCGCGAATCTGGTCATCACTGCGGCGCCGACCTTCTACTCGCGAGCCGACCTGCGGGAACTGCCGGCACGCGGCGGCGGCCCTGGCGCCGGTGGCGCCCGCGGCGCGCCGCGCGGCGGCGGTGCCGGCACGACGCCGCCAGCCTCGCCTGCCGCCATCAGCGGCCCTGGTACCGGCGCCTCGGCGCCGATGCCGCCGGCGCCGCCACTGCCCGAAGCGGTGGTGCCGCCGTCGCAGCGCGGCGCGTTCGCCGCCGGCGCGGCGAGCCCTCCCGCCGATCCGGTCTACAGCGGGAAGAACACTTTCATCGATCAGCACAAGCTGGTGATCTACCGTCTGACCGAGCATTGGAACCGGCGCAACCCGGACCCGCGCGCGCTGGGCCTGGCGGCGGCGATGGGCTGGACGAAGTACAAAGCCGGCGAAGACGCGCGCAGCTACGAGATCCCTGCGATCGCATTCGACACGCTCGCCGGCCAGCTGAAGAAAGCACTCGGCGCCCGCGGCGGCATCCGCGCGGTCGGAGATCGGACGCTGACGGTGCGGAGAGTCGGGCTGCTGCCAGGATTCACGCTCATCAAGGATGCGATCGCGATGCTGCCGGCAGCCGACGTCATCATCACTGGCGAGGTCCAGGAGTGGGAGTCGGCCACCTACGTGCAGGACGTTGCATTCGCCGGCCTGAAGAAGGGCTTCGTCTCGATCGGCCGCGTCGTCAACGAAGCGCCGGGGATGCAGGTCTGCGCCGACTGGCTGAAGACCATCGTCGCCGAGGTACCGATTCGGTGCATCCCGGCGGGGGATCCCTACTGGAGGCCGCTGTAGTGCTGACCGCCGGCGAGATCGTCAACCGGATCAAGGCGGTGATGGCGGTGGAAGGGGTCGCCTGGAGCGACGCCTCGACGCGCGACCGCTTCAAGTTTGGCGGCCCTGACACCGTGGTCACCGGTGTCGCCACCACGTTCATGGGCACGTTCGAGGCGATCACCAGGGCCAGCGAGCGCGGTCTCAACATGATCGTCACGCACGAGGACACATACTGGAACGATCCCGACAACACGCTGGTCGCCGAAGCCGATCCGCTCGTCTACAGGCGGAAGATCGAGTTCATGACGCAGCACGAGATCGTGATCTTCCGGATCCACGACCACATGCACAGGCAGCGGCCCGACTTCACCTTTTCGGGCACCGCGCGCGAGGTCGGTCTCGACCCGGCGACCGAAACCGCGCCGAACTCGCACCGCTTCGTGATTGCCGAGACGACGCTTGGCGAGCTGGCGGCGCGCGTGAAGAAGATCCGCGGCGACGCGGCGATCAGGGTTGTCGGCGATCCCAACGCCAAGGTGAGCCGGATTGCGGTGGGCGCCGGCATGGCGACGCCGGCCGTGAACACGTTCGACGTCGACGTCGTGATCGGCGGCGAGCAGCGCGAAATCGAAGGGACGTTCGACAGTCCCGAGTATGTGATGGACGCGGCGGCGCTCGGAGTGCCGAAGGGCTGGATCGTCCTCGGCCACAACATGTCCGAGGAATCGGGGATGCAGGAAATGGCCGACTGGCTGCGGCCGATCGTCCCCGAACTGCACGTCCAGCACGTGCGGGCCGGCATCGTCTACTGGGCGCCGTAGCGCGGCCTTACTTCGTCTTGAACTCGCGCTCGGCGAACTCGAGGAACACCGGCCAGTTCGGTGCGTCGGTGTGCGGACCGGCGTGCTGGCGGAACGACAAGTCGCCGTCCATCAGCCCGGTCTCCATCTTCGGAAACTCCGTCGTGCCGAGCCCCTTCCTGCCGAGCAGCCGGTAGACAGGGTCCGCGCCGACGCCGGCCAGGAACGTGCCCCTCGCGTCGACCCACGCGTCCATAATGTTGACCGGCTGGGTCGCGCAGGGGCCGCGATTCGGCTGACAGTGCGAATCATCGGCGGCCATCAGCTGATAGCTGCCGTCGGGGCCGGTGAGCGGACCGCTGCCGGCGCTCAGGAACAGCGGACGCGGCGCCACCATCGCGATGAGCTCGTGCGCATCGACGGGCAGCTGATCCCAGCGGCCGCCGTAGTTCATGAAGTTGCCGGCCATCCAGTGGTACTCGTTGGTGGCGTTGAGATTCTCGATCACCTCGCCGTACTTGCGGCGGTGCAGCTTGGCTCCGCCTTCTCCCGACGAGCTGACATAGCCGATCGCGAAGCGGCTGTCGTACGCCATCGTGACGAGCGTGGCCTTGCCCCAGCGCGAATGCCCTTCGACGCCGACGTGCCCGGCATCGACGGCCTTGTCGGTTTCGAAATAGTCCATCGCTCGATCGGCGCCCCAGGCCAGCGCGCGCAGCGAGCCCCAGTCGTCCATCTTGCGCGGCTGTCCCTTGTTCATCAAGCCGATGATGCCGACGGTCAACCCGCAGCCGGCGTCGGCTTGAATGCTCGCGGTGTTGAGCATCGCGTACCCCCAGCCCTTCTGCAGCAGCTGCGCCTGCCAGTTCGGCCCGGCCGGTCCGCGCGCGCCGGCGGGCGGCGCTCCCGCGCGCCCGGCGCCCGCACCGCGCGCCGGTGTTCCGGGCGGCGGTGCGCACGGGTTCGGCGTGTCGTTGGGCGGCATCGGGTTCGGACCGCCGCCGCCGAACTGCATGACGATCGGCACCGGCCCCGTTGCATTCGCCGGCGTCACCAGTGTCATCCCGATGTTGACGGCGATCGACGGATACGACGCGTTGTCGACATGGCCGACGAGCAGCTTGGTGACCACCGGGATCTCGCTCACCGGCTGCGGCGCGACGCCAACGAAACCGGCGGTCATCGGCACGCCTTTCTCGCTGCTGACAACTTCCCACTTCACCGCCGGCATGTTCTTCGGCACGCGGCCGTACAGCTCTCGATCGAAGAGCTCCTTGATCTCTGCGCGCCGTTTCGTCCACTGCGCGGCCGTGGTGACCTTGGCGCCGTCGTTCATCACCAGCGGATCCGGCAGGGTTGGATACGGATTGGCCGTCGCTTCGTCGTAGGTCGCGGCCTGGTAGGCGTCGGGGCCTGCCGGGAATCCAGAGATCCTCAGCTCGCGCATCTGGCGGTCGTGGTCCTGCTGGCTGGTCAGCATCACGATGGACGACGACGGGGCGGCGCCGATGGCGAGCACGGCCAGTATCACGGTCCCTGGCACGATGGCGCGCGGTCTGACGGACATGGGTATCTCCTCGGCGACAGCCTACACGATTCGTCGAGCCTGTTTCAGGCCCCGGTCAGAGGGTGGCGCGCCGGGCCCGCAGCGTGCCGAGAGCGCCGGTGCGGACGCCCCCCTTCGGCGCGAAATAGAACGTCGTGAAGTGGTACGGCACGACCGCCACGCCGGTGTCGATGCGCAAGATTGCCTCTCGCGGGTCGAAGATCAGCTTGCCGACGCTGTCGCGATCGGTCGCCAGACTCCAGCCCGGTTTGTGGCTCCACATGCCCGTGCGGTCCTGGCGAAGCCAGTGATAGTCGGTGTTGGGCGCCGTCACCAGCGCGATGAGATAGTAGCCGGGCAGGTTCGCCGCGTCCGGGACGGCCTCCCCCACCAGCCGGACCAGCGGGACCAGCCGCTGCAGCTGCTGCGCGTTGCGCGTCCGGTCGTCCTGCATGACCGCGTAGCGAACCGCCCAGTCTTCCATCTGCGTGGCCTGCGCGTTGGCGAGCTGGCCGGGCTGCGGCTTCCCGAACGCCGGGTGGTTCATCGGATCGTTGCACGCATAGGCGTAGCAGTTGGTGGAAAACTGCACGACCGAGTTGTCGTTCCAACGCTGCGGCTCGTAACTCGGATTCGAGGTGGGATCGACGAGTCGGGGGACGCCGGTACCCCAGAAAGCGACGCCCTTCACGCCGATCTCGTAGCGCAGCTGCGATTCGACCGTCACGCCGCGATCGGCGAATTCCTTCGGGTCCTGGCGCTTCCAGTCGTTGAGTTTCGAGTCGACGTCGGCGAGCCCTCGCGGGGACGGCGCTTTGATGTAAGCCGCAATGGCGGCGACGAGGGCGTCGAGTCGCGCCGAGCGGTGTCTCAGGACGCCACGATTGATGCTGGCATCGAATGCGCCCTGCGTGTCGAGATAGCCCATCCGGTCGCTCCTTTTTTCAAATCGGACGGCGGGATGCTCCGATCAGGCCGTCGCCACCGGTCCGGGCTGCACGTTCTGATTGACCCGGAAGAAGTTGGCCGGATCGTACCTGGTCTTCACCTCGACCAGGCGGTCGTAGTTGTCACCGAACGCGGCCCTGATCGTCGCGTCGCTTTCCTCGCCGAGGAAATTGAGCAGATACCTGCCGCTGCCGTACACGCTCATCGCGTCCCAGAAATCGCGGGTCCACTTCACGTGGCGCTCCGAGTCGGCGACATCGGTCCACTGGGTGAGGATGCCCAGATCGTACTGTGCCTGCCGCTGCGCGAACGCGGTTTCGTGCATGCCGACGCGACTGGCCGCTCCGCCGTACTGCTCGATCAGGATTCCCGTCAGCGGCGACGAGGCCTCGTTGGCGTGGCGGACGACCACGTCGATCGCCTCGTCGCTCAGCTCGCGGAGAAACGCCGACTTCCAGTAGTTCTGATGGCCGTCGGGGACCGCCGCGTCGAACACCGTCTGCATCGCTGGAAACGGCATCGGCTGAATCGCGTCCACCATCGGCGTGCCGAACGATCGCAGCGGCGCTATCAGGCGCTCGCCTTCAGCCAGGTCGCCGCAGTAACAGGCCGCGATCGCGGCCACCGGCATGCCGTCCGGCGTGTGCAGCAGCGCCGCGTAGGCGGCCAGTTCGTCGGGCGCCGATTGCGTGAACGTTCGATAGAAGCGCAACAGATCCCTGGCGCTGTCCCGCGAATGGACGACGATTCCGCCCAGGATCATCTTGACGGGATGGAGACGGTACTCGAACGAGGTCACGACGCCGAAGTTGCCGCCGCCGCCGCGCAGCGCCCAGAAGAGATCCGGATGCTCGTCGGCGCTGACCTGCAGCACCTCGCCATCGGCGGTGACCATTTCGAACGAGATCACCTGGTCGCAGGCGAGCCCGTATTTTCTGGCGAGCCACCCGACGCCGCCGCCCAGCGTCAGGCCCGCCACGCCGGTCTTCGAGACGACGCCCATCGGCACCGTCAGGCCGAAGACGTGCGTCTCGCGATCGAGCTCGCCGAGCAGCACCCCGGGCTGCACTCGGGCCCGTCGTGCCTTCGGATCGACGTGGATGCCCTTCATGCGCGACAGATCGATGACGAGACCGCCGTCGCAGAGTGCGCGTCCCCCCACATTGTGGCCGCCGCCTCGGATCGCCACCAGCAGACCGTGCTCACGGGCCAAGCGAACGGCCTCGATGACGTCCGCCAGCCCGGAGCAGCGCGCGATCAAGCCCGGGTACTTGTCGATCCTGGCGTTCCAGATGCGCCGCGCGGCGTCGTAGTCGCTGTCGCCTGGACGGATCACCGTGCCGCGGAACGCCGCGAGAAACGGCTCCAGCCGTTTGGCCTCAATCGCCGTTCCAGACGCGTCGACGAGTCCTTGCGCAGCCATTCGCCCTCCATCGCTGACCGGTGAGACCCGAGCATACTACTGGACCAGAACCGGCGCCGCGCGGTCCCGGCATGCGCCGCCCGAGGCCGGACTGGTCCTCGAACCGGCGGCGAAGCGGCTGATTTTCCTCGACTGTCGCGCCCGCAGGTCGAGTGGCGAGCGTCGGCGCCTTGTTTCTGAACGTCCGAGTCGTTTGGCTATATGCTCCAGCTCGCTTGCGAACTGAACCGCATGCGCCTGAGTGGCCGTCAGGTCCGCACTTCGCCAAACCGATCTGTCTTTCCGGAGGGAACGATGCACGTAGAGTCGAGCGGTAGGCGACGCATCTCTTGGGTCGTTCTCTTGTGCCTCACGTGCTTCCCGACACTGCAGGCTCAACAGAGCTCGGGAGGCGTCGCGACTCCGGTGCCTCGAGTCATGTGGTTCAGCGGCGCCTTCCACCCCGCCGATGGGCTGCCCGCGGCATCGGTCGAAACGGTGACCCTGGCCGTCTATCGCGAGGAACAGAACGGAGACCCGCTGTGGCAGGAGATCCACACCGTCAGCGTGGATGCCGAGGGACACTACAGCGTCCTCATGGGCTCGGCCTCGGCGGACGGCTTGCCGCCGAGTCTGTTCACGGCTGGGGAACCGCGGTGGCTCGGCGTTCGATTCACGCGCGCTGGAGAAAGCGAGTTGCCGAGGATCGCCCTGGCGAGCGTCCCGTATGCGCTCAAAGCGGCAGATGCCGACACCCTGGGCGGCAAACCGGCGTCTGCGTACCTGCTCGCGGACGTCGCCTCCTCAGCGTCGGCGGCCGCCGGCAAGGGTTCTCAAGCGACGACCGCGTTCAGCGGCGTGACGGCATTCAACAGCGGCACGGCCGGCTGGATCGGCAAGTTCGCCGATACCACGGAGCTGAACAACTCCGCGTTGTTCCAGAGCGGCAGCTCGATCGGCTTGGGGACGCTGGCGCCCCAGGACGTGCTGCACGTGGCGTTCAACGACGGGTCGGGGGGAATCACGGGCTACGCGGTGCAAAACACCAACGCCGGAGCGAACGCCTATGCCGGCATGCTGTTTTACGACCAGAACGGCGCGCTGGGCCAGTTCCAGGGCTTCAACAATGCGACGCATGAATATCGCATCAACAACATCGCCTCCGGCGGCACGATCAACTTCATGATCGGCAGCAGCTCGAAGTTGCAGGTGGCCAACAACGGTAGCGTGACGTTCACGGGCCTGCGCACGCAAGCCTCCCAGAACGGTCCTTCGTTCCTCAGCGCGAACGTGATCGGTGGCTCCACGGCCAATGCCATTGCGGCAGGCATCACGGGCATCGTCATCGCCGGCGGCGGCGCGACCAACGGGTTCCCCCAAACGATCAACGCCTCGTATTCGTCCATTCTCGGCGGTTACAGCAATACGGTCACCGTCAACGGTTCGCAATCAACGATTGGCGGCGGCGTCGCCAATATGGCGAGTGCTTCCAGTGTCACGATCGGCGGCGGACAATCGAACACCGCAAGCAGCAGCAATGCCACGGTCGGCGGCGGGATTGGGAACACGGCTTCAGGAATCTTTGCGACTGTCCCGGGTGGAAACACGAATACGGCGGCGGGCTCGACCTCCTTCGCCGCGGGCAACCGCGCCAAAGCCCTGAACAACGGTTCGTTCGTCTGGGGCGATTCCACCAACGCCGACGTCAGCTCGACCGCCAACGACCAGATGACGATTCGTGCAAACGGCGGCGTCGTCGTGAACACCGCCAGCAATGTGGCGCTGAACGCCAGCACCGGCGTGACCCTGAGCGTCAATGCCACCAATGCGGTGTCGGTGCCGGTCGGCACGATCTACAAAGACAACACCGTCGTCGCGTGGGGTCGCGTGTCGAGCAACTCGCTGACCGACGCCTTCAATATCGCGTCGTTCACGCGCAACAGCGCCGGCAACTACACCATCGTCATGAACACGTCGTTCAGCGGTACGGCGCTGGTTCCCGTGGTCTCCGTTTCGTATGTCGGCGGGCAGCCCACGACGGCTGCGACGATGCGCTTCGCCTCGACGAATCAGCTCTTGTCCAACACCACGTTCAACGTCTTCATCAATAGCGGAACGTTTGCCGCCGCCGACGCCGACTTTACGTTCATCGTGACCGGGCGCTGAGTCCGCGGTCGTCCCATGGGAGGTACACACAGCGCTCGTGCGCGCTGCTGTCGAAGCTCGAACCGCTAGATCGCGCGCATGCGATTGTTGCGCGGGTTGTGCTCGACGTCGGCCATGCCGAGCGCTTCCATCAGCGGCGGCACATACATACCGAAACGCCCGCGCAGTCCCTTCTTCCTGCCGTACCAGCCGCGCACCGGGTTCTTCGGTGAACGTCCCCACGCCTCGACGCTGCCGGGCTTGGCGGGTTTCTGTTCGTCGGCGGAGCCAAGCTCCATCCAGTCGCCGTGTGCCGTGAGCATCGCCTGGAGGTCCTTCAGGCAGCGGTATTCGTAGTGCAGGACCGTCTTGCCCACGGTACAGACCAGCATGTCGAAGCCGCCAATGGTGTCGCGATGCATGGTGAACTCGGACGTCAGTGGCGGCGTCTTCAGGACCCATGGATCCGTCACAGAGCCCGTGCCCTTGGCCATCACTTCTCTCCCCGCACCAGCTCGGCGATGGCCTTGCGACCCTGCTCGCGCCGAATCGCGCCGATCCCGCCGATGTGATACGCCTCGTGCCAGGCGAGAAACAGGACCGTATCCACGATCCGTTTTTCATCGTGCAATCCGGCTCCCGGCATCGGCGCCTCGAGACGATCAGACGAGGCGAGCGCGGTGCAGAGTTCGCCGTTCAGCGTCGCGAACGTCCCGGCCAGGTCGGCCAGCGGCGGATAGCCCGCGCCGTCGGTTGCCGCGGCATGCTCGAAGGTCGAGGCAAAGGCATTGTCCCGCGACTGGCCCAGTAGCTGCAGCACCTTGATCTTGTAGTGGCACAGGTGCCCGATGGTCCAGGCAATCGATGGCCCGGCGCCGCCGCGCGACCGGCGCCTGGCGTCCTCGTTCGACAAATCGCCGATGCCGGTCGCCAGGATGCCGTTCGAGAGTCCGTAAAGAGAGATGATTGGGCGAGCGAGTGGCTCCATGAACTCCTCCATAGGTGAGCGTCACCAGCACGACGATCGGCGGCGGCGAAACGATGCGGCTGGCACGCCGGATCCTTTCGTGCCGGTGAATCGTCTCTGGAGCTGACATGGATTTCGAAGCGCTGGCCAAGGCGCGAGCTGAATTCGACGCACTGGTTGCTGACGTGCGGCCGCAGCTCCTGCGGTACTGCGCACGCATGACTGGGTCGGCCGTGGACGGCGAGGACATCGTCCAGGAAGCGCTGGCCAAGGTCTATTTCCGTCTGCCGCAGCTCGGGCACGTGGAAAACCTGCGCGCCTGGCTGTTCCGGGTGGCGCACAACAAGGCGCTCGATTACTTGCGGCGCTACGACGTCCGCTTCTCCGAAGCGCTGGACGGTGAACTGCCGGCGCAGGTGGAAGATTCGCCCCTCGCCGCCGCCGAGATGGCGGAGTGGGGGCTGTCTCACTTCGTTCGGCTGACCGCGCTGCAGCGCAGCTGCGTGATTCTGAAAGACGTGCTGTCGTACCGCCTCGAGGAGATTTCGGAGATCCTCGATGCCAGCGTCCCTTCGATCAAGGGCGCGCTGCATCGAGGCCGTGCGAGCCTGCGCCGCCAGGCGTCGGCGGACTCGCCACCAGCGCCGGCGTTGCCGCAGGAGCAGGCCGCTCTTCTCGAGCGCTACGTCGCGTTCTTCAACGCACGCGACTTCGACGCCCTGCGCGCGATGCTCGCAGAGGACGTCCGTCTCGAGCTCGTCGGGATGACGGAGAAGAGCGGCGCCGCCGACGTCGGCGGCTACTTCACGAATTACGAGCGGGCCGCCGGCATGCGGCTGGCCACCGGTGTGGTGGACGGTCGCCCGGCGCTCCTCGCGCGCGAACAACCAGACGCGCGCCCCGTCTATTGTCTGTTCCTCCGCTTCCGCGGCGAACGGATTCAGTTCATTCGAGACTATCGCTATGCGCGCTACGTCTTCGACGAGGCGCAGTGGAGATGATCGGAAGCGCAGGCACGGTAGATTCGTGATCCGGAACGCGTCTCGCGCCTCGACAGGAACGCCCACTGCGGAAGGTTGACGGATCAGACGGGCGTCAGATGGAACCAGCGCGGCGGCCGCCGACCTCGCGCGAACGGCGATGTCAGCCGCTGGCAGCGCGGCGCAAAACCGCGTAGGCTCAGCAGATGACCGAGCCAGACACTCGCAACGCTGATCTCTTCGCGGGAACCGCCGTCGCCTCGTGGAAACAGAATCTCGAACGCCTCGACGGACTCTTTGCGGCCGCGAGCGACGACGAGCTGCAGAAGGAAGTGGCGCCAGGGAAGAACCGCCTGTTCTATCTGCTGGGACATCTGGTCGCCGTGCACGACCGCATGCTGCCGCTGCTCCGGCTGGGCGCGCGCCTGCATCCCGAACTCGACGAGCCGTTCTTGATCAAGGCGGACCGGGCAGTGTCCGACCCCGTGACACCGGCGTCGTTGCGCGCCGCGTGGACCGAGGTGAACACCGCACTCACCACTGCGATGGAGGCGCTGCCTGGCGCAGGGTGGCTCGAGAGACACGACGCTGTATCGCCCGAGGACTTTGACAAGGATCCGCTGCGCAATCGCCTCGCCGTGCTGCTGTCACGCAGCGCGCACGTGCAGTTCCACACGGGTCAGATCCGTCTCGTCGCCAAGTCGGCGTGATCGCCTAGCGGAGCGCGACGGCGCGAGACGCCTTCCGTTGGTTGGCGATTCCAGTCGTGTGGAATCAACACGCTTGATGATAGAGGGTCTACTCGGAACGGAGCGCCTCGGTCGGGTGAATACGCGTAATCCGCCTGGCCGGGAGGTAGCTGGCCAACGTGGTGGCGGCAAGCAGGCCGGCCGCCACGACCGCATAGGTCAGCGGATCGATCGGCTTGACCTCGAAGAGCAGCGCCGACATCAGTTGTGACAGCGGAGCGGCGGCGGCCAGCCCGGCCGCGGCGCCGATGCCTCCCCACAGCAGCCCGCTGCGGACGAACATCAGCTTGAGGCTCACTTCCCGGGCGCCGAGCGCCAGACGAATGCCGATCTCGCGCATTCGCTGCGACACGGTGTAGGCGATCACCGCGTAGATGCCAACGGCGGCGAGCAGCAACGCCATGCCGCCGCTCAGCGCGAGCAGCGTCAACGTGAAAGCGGTCCGCGCCATCGACTTGTCGTAGACCTCCTGCATGGTCTGCGTGCCGGTGACCGGCAGGCTGCCGCTCACCGCGGCCACGGCGCGGCGGATCTCCGTCGCGTAGCTGTCGGTGCCGGCGCGGGGCCCGCGGAGCATGAAGGTCATCGATCGGTTGCCCCGCTGCGGCCAGTAGACCGTCGAGGGAGCCGGCCGCTCCGCGCCGTCGTGGCGAATATCCGTGACCACGCCGATCACCTCGCTCCAGTCGTGGTCCGGGTTCTCGCGGATGCGCTTGCCGATCGCCGCCGCCGCCGACCCCCAGTACTCACGCGCGAAGTTCTCGCTGATCAAAACCACGTGGCGGCCCTGGTGAAGGTCGGTCCAGTCGAATTCGCGCCCGGCGGCGAGCGGTGTGCCCATCACTTGGAACGTGCCAGGGGCCGTCCGGATGAAGCGGCGCAGCGGCGGGATGGCGCTGGCGGTGTAGGCGTGGTCGCTGGCGAAGATCGGGTCCTGCGACATGAAACCGGTCATCGGCAGCCCGTTGATCATGCCCACCCCGGATGTGCCCGGGAGGGCGGCCAGACGATCGATCAGGGTCTGCTGCAGGATCAGCAGCTTGGCGTCGCCCGGAGCGGCGGCGTCGGGAATGGTGATACGCAGCGTCTGCAGCGTGCCGAAATTGCTGAACCCCGGCTGAACTCGGCGCATCGACTGGAAGGTGCGGATCATCAGGCCCGAGCCAATGAGGAGCACGAGAGCCAGGGCCACCTGGATGATGGTGAGGGTGTTGCGGGTGATGTTGCGGTCGCGGCCTGCGCTCGCGTTGCGGCCGCCCGAGCGCAGCGCTTCGGCCAGACCGATGCGACCGCGCTTGAGCACTGGAATCGCTCCGAAGGCGAGGCCGGCGATGACGGAGAGGACCACCGTGAAGAGCACCGAGGTGCCACCGATCGCGATCAGATCGAAGCGCGGCATCCGGGCCGGCGAGAGGCTCAGCACCAGCTTGATCGCGCCGGCGGCCAATGCCAGGCCGGCGGCGCCGCCGAGGACGGCGAGGAGCAGGCTCTCGACCAGCATTTCCCGGGCCAGGCGGCCGCGCCCGGCGCCGATGGCGGCGCGGACGGCAAGCTCCTGAGCCCGCCCCTCCGTCCGGACGAGCATCAGATTGGCGACGTTGGCGCAGGCGATCAGCAGGACGATCCCGATCGTCGCCATGAGCACCCAGAGGGTCTTCCCGAGGTCGCCGACCAGATCGTCGATCAGCGGGCGGGCGTTAGGGCCGAGCCGCGCGTCTTCCAGCATCTTCAGACTCATGCCCGGCGGCGGCGGGAACTTGGCGAACGCGACGCGGATCATCCTGGCGATGTCGGCGTTCAAGGCGTCAAGGGTGACGCCGGGACGCAGCCGGCCGATGCCCTGGAAGTTGTAGCCCGCGAGGTGGACCTTGGCGCGGTCGATGCGCACCGGCACCACGAGATCGTGGCGCGCATCCATGAGCCAGAAGTGCTGCGGCAGGACGCCGATGATCTCGAGCGGCGTGCCATCGAGCGTGAGCCGACGCCCGACGGCGCCCGGATCGCCGCCGAACCGCCGCTGCCAGTAGCCGTAGCCGAGCATGACCACCGGGGGACTGCCCTCCTGGTCGTCGCGCTCGGTGAACGCGCGGCCGAGGATCGGTTGGACCCCCAGCATGGGGAGGAGCTGATGGGTGGCCATGATCGCGTCCACCCGCTCCGGTTCGGCGACGCCGGTCACCGTGTAGGCGTTGCGGTTCCAGATGGCGACGTCGGCCAGCGTCTTTGATTCTTCCCGGTAGGTGAGGTAGTCGGCGATCGACGCGTTCAGGCTGTCGATATTGACCCCGGGTGCGGTCTGCCAGAGGCCGACCAGGCGGTCGGGCTCGGGGTAGGGCAGCGGCTCGAGGAGAACGGTGTTGACGACGCTGAAGATGGCGGTGTTGGCCCCGATCCCCAGTGCCAGCATGAGCAGGGTGACCAGTGTGAAGACCGGGGTGCGGGTCAGGCGGCGGGCAGCGTAGCGCAGATCGCGCATCAGATCGAACATCGGTTTCCCTTAGCTGGATCTCTACGCGCTCGCGCGGGTTTGGTTCACCGGTGCGGTAGCGCCCGGCCTGTTCACAATCCTTGACCTTGCGCGTTGCGCTGATGACCCGTTCTCTGCCTACCAGGCGTCGCCGTACTCGCCGAGGGATGCCTCTACAGTCACCTCGTCGTCGGCCGCGTCTAGGTATTGATGTCCGGCTGTCGCCTTGCGAGAACGTCTAGCCTCTCCGCTATCTCCTGCCACCCATCGGCTGAGCGCTGCCAAGAAACGTCGAGGCCTTCAATCGATGCGCCCGGGTCCCGCTCCGTACGGTCCGCGACGATGCGAACTGCGTGACGGATCGCGACAAATGGCAATCGGCTTCGGGCAAGCCAGGAGGGTCGCGGTGGCTGCCTGTCATCTTGTCCGGTTGACCATGATCAAATATTCTCGGCAAATGATCGCCGGCGACGGGGTCGACGACCGCTAAAGAGTGCCTAGACTCGCACTCCATGCGTTTTGTTCGCTTCGTTCCAACATTGGGGATCAAAAGCAGCGGTTGCAACAGCCGTTCTTTCCGGACGGGATTCGCTTCGACGGAACAACGCTCCGTGGAACCGGCACAACCCTGCCGATCTTGAACTACTTGAATCCGATTTCGGATGCTGAAAAAAGATTGGTGGACCAAACGGGTGCCAGTTGGAACCAGCTCGTCGGCTGGTTGCGGCTGATCGCGGGCCTTCGGGCAGCCTCGTAGCGCCGAGCCTCTTCGTAACGCTACTCGCCGCCCCTCTTCATCCACTCTGGTTGCTTGAACGTCGCGTCCGGGACTTCATCAGGGAGCGGGAACCCTCGTCGCTCCATCTCCTCGACGCAGACGTTGAGGCTGTCCTCGGTTCTGAAGCTGACGTGAATTACGCCGTGGTGATCCATCTGCAGTAGATGTTTGCCGTGATCCGGCACAACGTACAGGTCTTCGCCGACAGACCAACCGAAGATCGTCGTGCTAAACAGCAACGTCAGGAGGCTGTTGTATTCGTCTCGCGGATACTCAACAACCGCATTTGTGCCTAGCGGCAATCCGAGTCCATGTAGGATTCGAAGTTCGACGACGTCGTTGATTCGTTCGGGGACGGCAGACTGCGGCCAGCTTCCGAGGTGTCTCCACGCGTAGCAAGCCTGCCAGTCGCCCATGCATTCAAGCAACGAGGCGATGAAGTACGGCCGCCGTTCAGGGCGGATCGGCACTTCCCAAAACCGATCGTGCTCGGAGTCAGGACGAAACGTCAGCACGGCCGACCGCGGATAACGAGCGTCGATCTGGAACCCAGAACGCTCGGCCCACGCGATAAATTCATCTTCCGGATGTGTTCTCATTGAGTTCGACTGGGTTCTTCGTGCTGACGTCCCGCGTACTTGCGAGTCACACTGCATCCCGACAAGCGCCCCCGGGTCTGATGTACTGTTGAAGAAACCGAGCACTCATTGTATGGGAGCAGTCTAATGGCGCCACGCCGCTCGGCACAACCGCCGCAGCCACCGGAGATTCGGCAGTTTAGAACGGTCGCAGAGATCGAAACGACGATCACCAAATTGAAACGTCGTGTTGCCGACGTCGAAAGACTT